>JBIILL010000050.1:0-8171 GCA_044232665.1 Candidatus Planktophila sp.
TGGCGGAGGGCGTGGGATTTGAACCCACGAAACTTTCGTTTGCCGGTTTTCAAGACCGGTGCACTCGGCCGCTATGCGAGCCCTCCGTGGGAGAGATTACCCGAATTTAGCCCTAGCGAAAAATCGAGCGATTATTAGGCGGGAAGATCCAAGAGTTCTTCGATAATTTTTGCGACACCATCGGCTTCACATGGTTCTGCTATCCCTTTAGCAAATGTTGGTGCATCTGGGTGCCCATCTGACATTGCAAAAGAACGAGCTGTCCATTCAAGCATTGAGAAATCATTGGGGTTATCGCCAAAGGAAACACAATCCTCTGCTGTTAAACCCAGACGCTCTGCCATCATGGCAAGTGTTGTTCCTTTTGAGACATTGAGCGCTGAGATTTCAATCAATGAATCTCTTGATGTTGAGTGGGTGACAGTTACAAGATCACTTAGCTCGCGATGGGCAACCTCAACCATTTGATCAGATGTGAATTCATGATTACTACATCTTCCCAATATCTTTAAAGCAGGACGCTTAATTGCATCTTCAATTTTATCAACACCCACATTATCTAGCCCAACATCCCATTTCGGAACGTAGGCGATTTCGCGGTGGTAGTGATCATTGGATTCAACCGCAAATGACATCTCAGGCATTGCAATCCTCATGCGTCGCACAACTTCTAGTTGTTCATCCACAGAGATCATCCACTCTTCAAGAACAGCGTCATTCATTAAGTCATACAACATCGCACCATTGCAACAAATGGCTTCTCCAAAACCAAAGGCTTCACGAATTTCACCCATCCAACGTGGGGGGCGGCCAGTTACAAAGAAAACATGCACACCTAAATCGCGTGCTCGTGTGAATACATCAATTGTGCGCTGAGAAATTACACCTTTATGCGAAACGACTGTTCCATCTAAATCTGTTGCAATTAGTTTGGGGCGTTTGCTCACACCAGCTCAAATCGTTTCACACCTAAGAAAGGTTGCAGTGCTGCTGGAACATTAACTGATCCATCTGCATTTTGGTGGTTCTCTAAAATCGCAACAATCATGCGGGGAATAGCAACTAATGTGCCATTAAGGGTTGCAACCGCTCTTGTGCCATCTGCATCCTTAAAGCGAATGTTTAAGCGACGGGCCTGAAACTCAGTGCAGTTAGAGGTACTTGTGACCTCACGGTATGCATTTTGTGTAGGAATCCACGCTTCAATATCAAACTTACGGTTGGCACTAGATCCCAAATCACCTGATGCAACATCGATAACTCGGTATGGAATCTCCATTGCATTAAGGAAATCCTTCTCCCATTGCAACAAACGCTTGTGCTCTTCTTTTGCCTGGTCTGGATGGCAGAAAGAAAACATTTCAACTTTATCAAATTGGTGCACGCGAATAATTCCCCGAGTGTCCTTGCCATATGTGCCAGCCTCGCGGCGGAAGCATGATGAATAACCGGCATATCTAATGGGAAGTTTGTCAGCTGGTAGAACTTCATCCATATGCATTGCAGCAAGTGGGACTTCAGATGTTCCAACTAAATACACATCATCTTTTTCAAGGTGATAAACATTCTCTGCAGCTTGTCCTAGAAAGCCGGTGCCTTCCATTGCTGCAGGATTAACAAGTACAGGTGGAATAACGGGTGTAAAGCCAGCTTTGTTGGCAGATGCAATTGCATAATTAACAAGTGCGAATTCAAGCATCGCGCCAACACCAGTTAGGTAGTAGGAACGAGAGCCTGCAACCTTTGCGCCACGTTCTGTGTCAATTGCACCAAGTAATTTACCAAGTTCAACGTGATCCTTTGGTTCAAAATCAAATGTGCGCGGTGTGCCAACATGTTCTATAACTACAAAATCTGCCTCTGTGCCAATAGGAGCATCTGGATCTAAAACATTTGATAGCTGCATAATCAATTGCTTTGCTTGTTCTTCAACCTCTGCGCGCTTTGAATCCGCATCTTTAACCTTGTTTGCAAGCTCTTTTGCATTTTCTAAGAGGGCAGTCTTTTCTGCGCCACTTGCAGCACCAACTGATTTAGAGAGAACGTTTTGTTCTGCGCGTAATGTTTCAAATTTATCGAGCGCTGCGCGGCGAATCTCATCAATTGCTAAAACTTTATCGACGATCGTTACATCTTCACCGCGACCCCTTTGAGATGCACGTACCGCATCAGGGTGTTCACGCAGGTACTTGATGTCGATCATTTACTTGCCTTTTCTCGTGGGTATGAGCCAAGGAATCTAATGTCTTCGCAGATTGCTCGAAGGCTTTCTACTGCCTCCTTCACAGGTGCATCTGCAATGTGACCCTCAACGTCAATAATGAAATGGTAATGGCCAAGGGCTGAACCAGTCGGACGTGACTGAATAAAAGTTAGGTTTACTTCTCGCTTAGCAAACTCGGTCAAAATGTCGAGCAACGCACCAGCGTGGTCAGCACCGATAAAGACCACTAACGAGCTGCGATCCCAACCTGTGTTCTTTGGAACTGATCCTGGCTTTGCAACCACAATGAATCTAGTAACTGCGCCCGGGTTATCACCAATGTTGTCTGCAATAACGCGAAGACCGTAGTGGGCAGCTGCAACAGGTGCTGCAATTGCTGCATCAAATTCACCACGTGAAATAGCTTCGGCTGCTGCTGCAGTTGATGCTGTAGAAATTAATTCAGCATCTGGGAAATTTTTAGCAACATAGTTGCGGCACTGTGCTTCTGCATGTGGGTGTGTGGCAATACGCAAAATCTCTTTTTCATCGCCTTTAATCATTAATGCAAAAGAAACAGGCAAGGTAACTTCACCAACGATTGCTAGAGGCTCACCAGTTGCAAGCTCGTCTAGGGTGCGAGCAACAACACCTTCAACTGAGTTTTCAATTGGGACTAATGCATAGTGGGCTTTACCAAGACGGACTGCATCAAGTGCCGCGGTGACGTTGGCATAAGGCATAAGGCGATCATTAGAAGAAGTGATCTTTTTAAGAGCCGCCTCTGTAAATGTTCCCTTGGGACCGAGATAGGCGTATGTACTCACTTGCTAATTGTACCCGAGTACCGACCTTGCAAATGACGGGGTATTTGTGATCAAGACATCAACACCGTTATCAGCGCAAAAGCGCATATCGTCGGCATCATCAACGGTCCAGACGAAGAGATTGCGTGGATCTTGATTTAATTGTGGCTTCTGTCTAAATGCTGTAATTCCTGGGCCAATTGATTGTGCTGATGTAAACCTTCTCATCGCAAATGAATACTTGTCATGAAGTAAAGCAACAGTTCTTTGCTGAGGATCAATCTTTCTAATATTTTCTAAAGCTAACCAGGAAAATGACATCACGTGAATATCTGCAACTGGTTTTTCTTGGTGTAGTAGCTGCATCACTTTCTTCTCAACCGCACTTGCAGAGGGCACTGGGTGTTTGGTCTCAATTGCTAACTCCTTTTTATTATCTCGAGCAAGTATTAGTAGTTCATCTAACGTCATCGCTTGTGGGTAGTGAGATTTGATTTCCTTAAGGGTTGAATCTGCAATACGTGCGGCATTGCCTGTAATCCGTTGCATATCTGCGTCATGCCATAAAACCACTTGGTTATCTTTACTTAAGCGAACATCACATTCGAAGCCATCTGCGCCATCATCTATGGCAGCCTTATAGGCAGCCATTGTTAACTCAGGATGGGCAACCGAGGATCCGCGGTGTGCGTAGATCTTCATCTTTGAAGGTTACACCGTTAGGCTTACATCATGAGCGCGCACTTCTTTGAAACCTCTGCGCGTTCTGCTATTGGCTTAGTTCGCCAAGGAAATGAAGACTCTGCTTTTACATCCGCTCAGTTGATCGCAGTTGCTGACGGAATGGGTGGTCATGCCGCAGGCGAGGTCGCATCCCGCATCGCTGTGAAAGTGTTAGAAAAGTTAGCACCAACACTTACTGCACAAGAAATAGATGAAGATTCTGTAGAAGATTTGTTAATGCATTCATTACATAGCATTGATGCGGAAATTGCTGCAGTTGCTGATGAAGAGATTGAAAAGCGCGGCATGGGCACAACCTTGACCGCACTTCTAATCCGCGACAATCGCATTGCCTTGCTCCATGTTGGTGATTCACGCTGTTATCGCTTACGCGGAAACACATTAGAACAACTCAGCAATGATCACACTGTTATTCAAGAACTCCTTGATCAAGGCGCAATCTCACAAGCTGAAGCTGCCGATCATCCACAACGCTCGATGTTGACCCAGGCATTACGCGGAGATGGCGATGTGACCCCAGTACTGCAAATGTATGAGGTTAAAAAGGGCGATCGATACTTGTTGTGTTCTGATGGTTTGTCTGGTGTTTTAACAGATAAAGAGATCAAAGTTGGCTTAAAGAAATCTGATAAAGACCAGGCTGTTAAGTTTTTAAGTGATGCAACATATATAAATGGCGCACCTGATAATGTCACCATTCTGATCGCTGATATTTCAGATGAATCAACGACACCATCACTCTTGTTAGGAGCAGCTCATGATTAATAAGCTGCTTGGTGGACGTTACAAACTTGGTGAAATGATCGGCACGGGTGGAATGGCAGATGTCTATGTTGCAGAAGACACCCGCCTTGCACGACAAGTTGCGGTAAAAGTATTGCGTAGTGATTTAGCGCGAGATCCATCTTTTGTTGCTCGCTTTAGAAAAGAAGCACTTGCCGCTGCCGGACTTAATCACCCAGGAATTGTTGCGGTGTATGACTCAGGTGAAGAACCAGCGCCATACATTGTTATGGAGTTAATCTCTGGCCACACTCTTCGTGAGTTAATCCACAAAGGTGAACGTGTTCCTCTAAAGCGCGCACTTGAAATTGGTGAAGGCATTTTGGCCGCACTTGAATATTCACACCACAGCGGAATTGTGCACCGAGATATAAAGCCGGCAAACATAATGATCACAGATCATGGCGATGTGAAGGTGATGGATTTTGGAATTGCACGCGCACTTGCTGATTTAGGTGCAACACTGACAAGCACATGGAACGTTGTTGGAACTGCGCAATATCTCTCACCTGAACAAGCACTAGGAGAGGTTGCAGATCTTCGTAGTGATATCTACTCAACTGGCTGCTTGTTATATGAAGTATTGACTGGAAAGCCACCATTTAGTGGTGAAACTCCTGTTTCAATTGCATACCAACATGTTTCAGGAGTTCTAGTTGCACCGAGCAAAATCGTTCCTGAACTTCCTGCAGGTATTGATACTTTATTAACAGTTGCACTTGCTAAAAACCCGGATGATCGTTATCAAACAGCTGGATTGATGCTTGATGATCTTTTCAAAATTGCTGGCGGGGAAGTTGTAACAACAAAGGTTGCAAAAGCGCCGGTCTCGCGCCGCAAGGTGTTAATTGGTGCAATCAGTGGTGTTGCTGCCCTCGGTCTACTTGTCACAGGCGTGTTTATGGCTAGACCAGGTGTAGATCCTTCAGGATTGCCGCAATTGCCTAATGTTGTTGGTTTAACTCAAGCAGAAGCTGAAGCATTACTTGGTGATTACATTGTTACCGTTACTCGCGCCCATGATGGTCGAATTCCAAAGGATCGCGTTGCAAACCAGATTCCTCTTGCCACGGTTCGTGTGCAAAAAGGCTCAGGGGTTGTCTTAACAATTTCAGATGGGCCTGGAGATTCAATTGTTCCTATTGATTTAGTGGGAATGTCACTCATTGATGCCCGCACCGCGTTATCTGCTGTTGGTTTGTTAGTTTCAGCCACAGAGGCTGTGCCATCAGATGAAGCACAAGGAACTGTTTTGAAGGTAACGCCAGAACCTGGATCAACAATTACTGCAGGTAGAGGTGTTGTATTACAAATTGCTAGCGGACAAGTACTGGTTCCATCATTAATCGGAACTGATGCATTGCAAGCAAAAACTATTTTGGTTCAAGCAGGCTTCTTAGTAAATGAAGTTGTTGGTTATGATGCAAATCAGCCAATAGGTGTTGTTATTCGCCAAGCACCAGATGCTGGAACTACACAAACAATTGGTAAGTCAGTAACAATTACAATTAATAAAACGCCGTAAGTTACTTAGCTGTGCCAACTACTGGCGATAAACCAACTGCGCGTTCGCGAGCGCCTTTATCTCCACACATCACTAACCAGTTAGCAAGCATCTGGTGTCCATGCTCTGTTAAAACAGATTCTGGATGAAACTGCACACCTTGAATTGGAAGTGTTGCATGTTGCATTGACATTACTAATCCAGAATTAGTTGATCCTGTGATGTGTAAAGTGTTTGGTACTGAATCTTTTTCAACGCACAGTGAGTGATAACGAGTTGCCGTAAATGGTGATGGAAGATCTGACAAGACACCTTCTTGTTTGTGATAGACAAGAGAAGTTTTTCCATGGAGTAATTCAGGTGCTCTGGAAACAGTTGCGCCAAATGCAACACCAATTGCTTGATGACCCAGGCACACACCAAATAATGGAATTGAATGTTCTGCGCAGTACTTAATCATCTCTACTGACACACCAGCTTTTTCAGGTGTGCCAGGTCCTGGAGAGATAAGGACTCCGTCGTACTTGCCAGCTTCACTTGCTTGGACAGCATCGTTTCTGACAACGGTGCACTCGGCCCCTAATTGCTGCAGGTACTGCACCAAATTAAAGACAAAGGAGTCATAGTTATCGATGACGAGGATCTTGGCGGCCATAGGAGCATTCTCTCTCATGGTGTATCTTTCGCGTATGCCTAAATCAAAACTACGCAAGAAGGTCGAAGAGCAGCGCGCTCACAATCAAGAGGTTGATGTTAAGACGCCTCATGAGCCGTTGGAGAGCCCACGCTGGCTTGCTCCAACAATGGTTGCAGCCTTCTTAATCGGTTTGTTCTGGATTGTGGTCTTCTATGTCTCACAGACCGTCTATCCAGTCCCTGGAATCGGTGCCTGGAACATGATTATCGGCTTTGGCTTTATTGGTGTTGGTTTTTCACTCGCCACTCGCTGGCGCTAATTACACTGTTGTAATTCGATCCACAGTGTGGGTAAAAGCTGTGGATAACTTATCTCTTAGCCATAACTAGCTGAGCTGCCACTACCCCGCCGATTAATCCGCCTAGGTGTGCGCGCCAATCAACCCCGCCCATTGCAAAACCAATGACAAAGTTAATTCCGATAATCACAACTATGGATCGAATGTCTGCGCCAATTCGTTTTCCAACAATTGCAAGTGCTCCAAATAATCCGAAGATCGCACCTGATGCGCCAACTGAGTAGCTATAAACAGATGCAAAGTATGAAGAGGCAAGGGAGCCGGTCAAAAGTGAAACGAAGAAAACGATAAAGAGTTTGTTTTTACCAAATGCTTCTTCTAGTGGATTTCCTAAAACCATCAAGGAGTACATATTAAAACCAAGGTGAAGTAGTCCTGCGTGAGTTAACGCAACAGTAAAGAGTCGATACCACTCATTGCTTGCTTTTAAGTATTCGATATTTGGAAGTACAAGGTTTTGTTCGATTGATGGAACAACCATCTGCACAAGGTAAGCAGCGCAGATTACTGCGATTAAAGAGTAGGTGGCAGAACGCTTAAGCAACTGTAACGCTGTTGATAGTGATGTCAGTTGCTGGCTTGTCCTGTGCGCCAGTCTTTGCAGTTGCGATTGCATCAACTACTGCCTGGCTTGCAGAATCCTTTACTTCACCAAAGATGCTGTGCTTGCGGTTTAACCAAGTAGTTGGCGCAACAGTAATAAAGAACTGTGAACCGTTTGTTCCTGGACCTGAGTTTGCCATTGCAAGAATGTATGGGCGATCAAAAGTTAGCTCTCCATGGAACTCATCTGCGAAACGGTATCCCGGTCCACCTGTTCCGCGGCCTAGTGGATCTCCACCTTGAATCATGAAGCCATCAATGACACGGTGAAAAATAGTTCCGTCATATAACTTTGCAGTTGACTTGTCGCCAGTGCGTGGATCAGTCCACTCCTTTGCACCAGTTGCTAACTCAACAAAGTTTGCAACTGTCTTTGGTGCATGGTTAGGGAAAAGTTCAATAACAATGTCACCGAGTGATGTGTGAAGAGTTGCTGTTGATGACATGGATTTCTCTTTTCTAGTTGTGGGTGCGGTGGAAACAAACTATGTGGAGACCAGGGGAATCGAACCCCTAACCTCTGCCTTGCAAAG
>JBIILL010000051.1:0-8165 GCA_044232665.1 Candidatus Planktophila sp.
ACATCCCCGCCGCGCAAGCCCGCCTTTTCAGCTGGGCTTCCAGGCAAAATTCCACGCCCGGATGTCGAGACCTGTGCGCCATTTTCTGTGTAATTCATATTCAGTGAAACACCGATTACTGGATAAGTTGCAACACCATTTTTTATCAATTGATCAGCGGTCTTACGCGCCTGATTAATCGGGATAGCAAAACCTAATCCAATTGAACCAAGTTGAGAGGTTGTGCCAAGGGATGCAATTGCAGAATTAACTCCAATAACCGCACCAGTTGCATCAACAAGTGGACCTCCAGAATTTCCTGGATTAATTGCTGCATCTGTTTGAAGTGCATTAATAAATGAGCTCTCACTATTTGATTCACCGGCGGTCACGGCACGGTTCTTTGCACTGATAATTCCAGTAGTTACCGTTCCAGTTAGACCGAGAGGTGATCCAATTGCAATTACTAGATCACCAACAGCAATCGTGTCACTATCTCCAAATTGCAAAGCCTTGAGTCCAGAGGCGGTGATTTTCAAAACCGCTAAATCATACGATGCATCACGGCCAATTACCTTGGCTGAGTAAAAACTTCCATCACTTAAAGAAACTTGAATGCTTCCACCAGTTTGTGCAGCTTTGCTGATTACATGATTATTCGTCAAAATGTAACCGTTGCTATCAATAACAAATCCTGATCCAGTGCCACCACCACTAATTGAACGTGTGCTGATTGAGACAACTGATGGCAACACTCTTTGTGCAATTCCTGCAACTGAGTCTGGTGCTCGTTGAATTGTGCTCGTCGATGAAACTAGTTGAACTCGGTTAAAGAAATCTCCACCAGCAGCATTAACCCCTAGAAATCCACCGACAGATCCCGCAAGAACTGCAATTAAAGCAACAGTACCTTTTCCGCTCTTTGCTGGAGCTGGCGACTGCCACCATGCAGCAGGTGCGGCTTGATTCTTTTTGTTTCTAGGAAAAATCATGTCTCTATCTTTACACCTTAGTGGCTATGAGCAAGCCATCTCCGATTGGAATCAAAGAACTCACCCAATGCTCTGAGTCGTTCTTGATAATCTTCCCAGCATCACGAAGTGCAACAGTCTTTGGATCTCGCTGGGTGGCATCGCTGACCTTGCCACCGCCGTAGTAATTATCAATAACTAGCGCTCCGCCACTACGCAAAATGCGGTGTGCCTCGCTAATAACAAAGCTGAGATCTTCAGGGTTATGACGCAATACAACTAAGTCATATGCGCGATCAGTTAACTTAGAAATCACATCAACAACTGTGTTGGTTATTAAGCGATAACGCCCTTGTGCAATACCAGCATCGGCAAATGCTAATTTGGCAATATGGGTGTGTTCCATCTCATCATCTATGGATGTAAGGGTCCCGCTTTCTAACATTCCATCAAGTAACCACAATGCACCAACGCCTGAACCTGTTCCAACCTCAACTACAGATTGTGCCTTTAAAGTAAACGCTAGGTAACGCAGAAATGCTCCAGAGCCAGGAGTTGTATCAGTTGTTCCTAGTTCTACACCTCGAGCACGAGCTTGGGACTTAAAGAAATCCTCTGTAATAAATCCTTCAGCAAATTCATGTGGATCAATCTTCATCACAGCGAGGTGATCCACTCTGTTAATAAGCGCACGCCAAAACCTGTGCCACCCTTTGAATTCTCCCCTGCATCAACCTCGCTACGTCCCGTGCCGGCAATATCTAAGTGAACCCAACGACGTGAGCCGACAAAGTTTTCAAGGAACAATGCAGCAGTTACAGACCCTGCAGAATACTTTCCTTTGCTGGCATTGTGATTGAAATCTGCAATATCGCTACCAAGTGAATCTTTGTAATCATCAACAAGTGGCATGTGCCAAACACGATCACCTGATGCTTCGCCAGCTTTTGATAGCTGAGCGGCGAGTGCATTATCGCGTGTATACATCGCGGCGTATTGGCGTCCCAATCCCAGTGAAATAGCACCTGTTAAAGTTGCAATATCTACTAAGTAATCAGGATCAAGATTTATATCTGCATAAGCAAGTCCATCTGCCAGAACTAAACGACCTTCAGCATCTGTATTAATAACTTCTACCGTTGTGCCACCGTAATGTTTAATGACATCACTGGGGCGCTGTGCTGTACCAGAGATAGCGTTTTCAGCCATCATCATCAATGCTGTAACCCGCACATTAGGTTGTAATTCTTCTAGTGCGGTGAGTGTTGCAAGAATTGCGGCAGATCCTGCCATGTCGGTCTTCATTGCAATCATGATGTCATAGGGACGCTTTAGGGAAATTCCACCAGTATCAAAGGTGATGCCTTTGCCAACTAAAACAACATGGGGCAGCGCATCAACTGACTTCTTCTTTGATTTTGGCTGATATGAGACCTCAATCATGCGGGGACCTGGCTTTGGTGATGATCCACCTACTGCTCGTAATCCACCAAACTCTTTGAGTTCGGCTCCAGCGAAAACCTTTACCTTTAATCCTGTTCCTTTTGCAAAGAGCTCGGCTTGCTTACCCATCCATGCAGGTGTCTTGATGTTTGCAGGGGTATGAATCAAATCGCGAGCGCGACACATAGCTTGTGCAATTGCGGCAGCCTCTTCTACAATTTTTTTGTCTTTACTACCAACCGATAACTTTGGCTCTTCCATTTTCTTATCTGTTTTTAAATTCCACACCCAGGCACCAAGTGCCATTGAAATTGCATGTGCCTTAACTTCCTTAACCGCGCATGCAGAGTAAACAGTCAAATTCTTACCACGCACTTTGCGTCCAACAGATGCGCCAGCTGCTCGAAGAGCAGAACCGCTTTGATCTCCGATTCCAACCAAAAAGATTCGATCTGTTGGGCAATCAGCTGCACTAACGGGAATCTCAAATATTTCGCCAGCTTTTGCTGTTGGTCCAAAGAAAGTTAGCTCGTCAACAAGATTTAATCCGAAGAATTTTTCAATATCTGTAACTAACGGTCCAACAAACTCAAATGACTCATCGGTGTTTTTAACAAATCCGATGGCAATTGAGTTGGCAGATGATGCCGCTTTAATATCTAGCGAGGCGGCGATTGGTAGTGCTGACATGATTGGTAAGGCTAGTGCCTTGGAAAAGGAATTACTTCTTAACTAGTGCGACTGCGGCGTGTAACGCGGCACTGAGGTTATTTGCTTCTTCTGCGTTCATTTCAACGACCAAGCGGCCGCCACCTTCTAGAGGGATTCGCATAACCAATGAGCGAGCTTCCTTTGTAACCTCCATTGGACCATCACCAGTACGGGGTTTCATGGCTGCCATGTGGGGACTCCTCTAATCGGTTGAATTACTCTTTTGAAGCAAGGGGGTAAGTATCTCGCACAATGCTCTGTTGTGCGAAATCGAGATAGGGCCTTAAATACCCAAAATCGCGCTCAATCTGGCCTTACCTTGCTTGATGATCGCTTCTACAGAGCGCTCTGGAACCCCTAACATCGCCGCTATATCGGCCGCTGACATTGATTTGAGATAGTGCATCGTCAAGATGATGCGTTCTTCATCAGGGAGGGAGGCAAGTGCATCTGCGAGAGTCTGCGATTGCTTGCCCATTGGCTTAGTTTACTTCGTTTGGATTGCTTTCAATGGCGCAAATGGCGGCCGAGCTTGGTCAGTGAGATGCGCACGCCAGCGTATAAACCAGGTGCGATAAGAAGAAATATCGCTCTCGGAGCCAAAATCTCTTCCGACCAATTAAATCGAGTTGTATCTGCATCAATTACTACGAGTTCAAATCTGCCAGTTCCCTTGATGATTTTGCCAGTATGCAAAACATCGCAGATATGTGGGGGTTGCCACGAAGTAACAACCATATGGTCCATTACTCCTAATTTACCAATTCCAGTAAATGCAGCAATTGTTGTTCCAACACCTTCACGAATCTCTGATGTCACATCAACTCTTGTTTGCAACATCCAATCACCCTGGGATTCCCAATCAGCAAGTGCTGCCCAGACCTTTTCAATAGGTGCCTTAATTACAAGGCTCATTGCAATGTGATTACTTCTCATGCGCCGCATGCTTTCAGTGCATCGCCGACATTTGTCGTCCACTGCACAATCTCGCGCATTCCAGGCTTTATAAACTTTTCTTCTTCAAGATGAACGATCAATTCGTGCAACGGTGCATAGATTCCAAATGGGTCCAAGATGACAACTGGCTTTGTATGAAACTTTAGGTAGTGGCCTACCCAAATTTCAAAGAACTCTTCTAGAGTTCCGGCGCCACCTGGCAAAGTAATAAACGCATCTGAAATATCAGTAATCATGTGTTTGCGCTGACCCATTGTTTCGACAACATGGAGTTCATCGTTGTCATGATCTGCAAATTCAATATCAACTAGTGCCTGCGGGATTACGCCAACAGTCTTGCCGCCCTTGTCGCGAGCACCTCGGGAAACTGCGCCCATCATTGAAATATGGCCGCCGCCTGTAACTAACTCGTTGGATGTTGCAGCGATCCCCTGCCCTAGTTCATAGGCAAGCTCTACATACTTATTATCAATGGTTGGGGATGATGAGCAGAAGACGGCAATACGCATGCTGCTAACAATAGAGGCTAGGCTTAGGACATGACGACCATTGCATCTGGCCACGGAATCGCAACAATTTCCAATGGAACGACTCTGGATGTTTGGTTCCCATCTCCATCTCTGACCGCGCTATCTGGTTCGGCCCCTGCAGAACTAAAAGCACTAGCTGGCACTGATGCAGCGCGCGCAGTTACTCGCGAAGTAATTAGTGTTCAGATTGATATTACAAAAGCACCTGCAAATGCGGCAGATGCGTACCTTCGTTTACATTTGCTCTCACACCGTCTTGTAAAGCCACATGGAGTTGCACTTGATGGAATCTTTGGATTACTAAGCAACGTTGTGTGGACATCAGTTGGCCCATGCGCAGTAGATGGTTTTGAAATTACTCGTGCCCGCTTAAAGACAGCTCATGGACATGTCAGCGTTTATGGCGTCGATAAGTTTCCACGAATGGTTGATTACGTAGTTCCTAGCGGCGTTCGAATTGCAGATGCAGATCGTGTTCGCTTAGGTGCACACCTTGCATCTGGAACAACCGTCATGCACGAAGGTTTTGTAAACTTCAATGCTGGAACTTTGGGAACTTCGATGGTCGAAGGACGTATCTCTGCGGGAGTTGTAGTTGGTGATGGCACTGATGTCGGTGGCGGTGCATCAATCATGGGAACACTTAGCGGTGGTGGAAAAGAAGTTATTTCTATCGGTGAAAAGTGTTTACTTGGCGCAAACTCGGGACTTGGTATCTCACTTGGTAATAACTGTGTAATTGAAGCTGGTACCTATATAACTTCAGCTGCAAAGGTTCGACTTCCTGATGGTGAAATTGTTAAAGCAGGAACACTTTCAGGTGCAAGTAATCTTTTGTTCCGCCGTAACTCTCTCGATGGTTGCTTAGAGGTTGTATTACGGACTGGGACTTGGGGTGGGCTCAACAGCATTCTGCATGCCAACTAATTCAAAGTAGGCAGATGGAATTTTAGTTCGACTTCTAAATGTTTCACCGCGTAAACTCTTTTGAATTCCAGTACTAGATGTTGCCCTTATTGTTCCAACCGTTCCCGTTGCATTCCTCGTAACGATTTCAAGAGTTACCACATCAGGCAGCAAAAAGGCTGCGGCAACGGAAGCCTGCGTAATTGTGCGATCCCACTTGTAAAACCGTGGATTAAGTAGTGGATCCAGGCTGGAAACATCTGCAACGGTTTGAGTGAAAGCTTTTTCTGTTCCCCACGCATTTACTGCAGTCTCTGTTAATCCACCTGTTGAGCTACAGAAGTAGGCGGTAATTGGTGCGCCTGCTTGAGTAATCGTTAAGCCTGCAGTGTTAGTAACTGCTGCTTTCCAGAACTGTCCCCACCCTTTTTCTATTTCCTTTGCATACCCCAAGAATGATTGATCAGAAATTTCACCATATAGGTCACAATCACACGAAGATCGATAAATCCCAGCTTTACTCATCGCATAAGTTCTAGAGGCAATTGCCTGTGCTTGCAGTGCTGCCTCTGGCCACGATGATGGCACTTCGCTTATGCCCCATAAGTATTCATCGGATAAGCGCACTGAGTTTGTAACTTCAATGCGATAGCCAAGTGTTGCTGCCTTGACAGCTCTAAATTGCATCTGTCCATAGCGATACTTTTTTGTTGTGGTTGTGTGGGATAAGGAAATAACTCCATCAACACCAGGCAAGTAACGGGTGCCACTCCAGCGAACTGTGAAGATTCGATTGCGAGGAATACTTACAGTCTTTTTTCCCGTAACAATGCTAGGTAATACGGTTGAGCCAAGAATCGTAAAGTTTAATGAGCTCTTAACAGGCACGGTTGCTAGAGGAACAACATCTTGCGCATCACCGATATCACCGCTAAAGATTTGCATTGTTGCATCTTGTGTTGCGGTAGCCATCTTCGCAGAGGTCAACAAATGCCCGATATTCACACGTAATATTTTTGAGTCATCCAATGGCTCAATTGCAACATCTTTGTAGTAATAGGAAATAATTGCAGTGGCTGTTTCACCTGCTATTGCCTTTGCCCGTGCGCCGATCTGACTCATACCAACACCATGGCCATAGCCAGCACCTTGTATTTGAAATGAAACAGGAATATCTATTGCAGAAGATTGCGAAGGCAATATCAGTGCAACTGAAATAGCCAGAACTAGTGGCTTAAAAATCCTCATCAATTACTGCGCTCTTTCCAAGGTGTAAGAACTCTTGATATGCGTCAATGACAGCGTTGGGTTCACCGCGTTGAACAAGCTTTCCTTTGTGCAGCCAAGCAACATCGTTACATGTCTCGCGCACTGTTTGCATTGCATGGCTGACCAAAATGAGGGCGCGATCATCACTTCTAAGTTCCTTAACCCGATTAAGGCTCTTTTCCTTAAACTTGGCATCTCCGGTACTCAGCGCCTCATCAATAATCAAAATATCTGGTCGAACAACAGCGGCCACCGAGAAAGCTAAGCGTGCATACATTCCTGATGAATAGGTTCGCATGGGAGCATCGATTGCATCGCCCAACTCAGAAAATTCAGCAATCTCATCAAAGTTGCCAGCTATCTCTTCGCGAGACATTCCGGCGGCTAATCCACCAAGAAATACATTGTCCCGGCCTGACATCGAAGGATTAAAGCCAACACCTAAAGCCAACAGCGTGCTTACAGATCCATATACCTCGATGCGTCCCTGTGATGGAGGCAAGATGCCAGCAACGCAGCGCATTAAAGAAGATTTTCCAGCACCATTTGTTCCGATCACACCAAGTACTTGACCATACTGAACATCCAAATTGATGTCGTCAAGTGCGCGAACAATTCGTGTTTGTTTTTTTCCACGACCGAGTGATTTAACACGTGCTTTAAGGGTTGGCTTCTTATCAATTGATGTTGTGTAGGTAAGTCCAACCCCACGGATAGAAACCGCAAGTTCATTTGTAAGGTGCGAATTAGAGACGGACAGCGAACTCACGCTCCCTCGATAAGAAGAAATAAGTTCCAATAAAGAAGATTCCTGTTGCCCAACCTAAGCCCTGAAGCATGCTTGAAAGTTCAGGTGCCTTTCCTTGCACAACTGCGCGTGACCATGAATCCAAGATTGGGAAAAGAGGATTAAGAATCTCGATTGCGCGAAGACTTGGTTTTAGCGCGGATGCTTCGTAGAGAATCGGTGACAGGTAAAGAAGTGTTCGAGTTAGGTATGGCAAGAAGCTTGCAATATCTCTGAAATAGACATTGATGCAGGAAATCGTTATTGCCACTGCGAGAGCTAGAAAAATAGTTATCAATAAGACTGGAATTGCCCACAACATTTGGATTGTAAACGGCGATCCAACAATTGCTTTAATAACCACGAACACAACGAGCGTTGGAAGAAACTTAAAGATCGCAATGACCACTGCAGAAATTGGAAGCATGATTCGAGGAAATGCGGTGTTGAGAATCAAGCGCTGGCCAGCAGTTACCGATTTAACCCCTCCAGTAAGACTGTTTGCGACTAAATAAAATAAAAATAAGCTTGCAGTTAAGTGTGCATACCGCGCACTATCTGTAGTACCACCAATAATCATGATCAAAATAAAGTAAACCCCTGAAAGCAATA
>JBIILL010000005.1:0-24187 GCA_044232665.1 Candidatus Planktophila sp.
TACGTAACGTTGCGATCATCGCTCACGTTGACCACGGTAAAACAACATTAGTTGATGCGATGTTGTGGCAGTCCGGTGCATTTGCAGCACACAAGGTTCAGGGCGAAGGCCAAGACCGCATGATGGACTCAATGGATCTTGAGCGCGAAAAGGGAATTACGATTCTTGCCAAGAACACAGCTGTTAAGCGCGGGGCAACAATCGTTAACATCATTGACACACCAGGCCACGCAGACTTCGGTGGCGAAGTAGAGCGCGGACTTGAAATGGTTGATGGCGTTATCTTGTTAGTTGATGCTTCAGAAGGTCCACTGCCACAAACACGTTTCGTTTTACGTAAAGCACTTGAAAAGAATTTGCCAGTTATTTTGTTGATCAACAAGGTTGACCGTCCTGACTCTCGTATCGCTGAAGTTGTTGACGAGGCATATGAACTGTTCCTTGATCTTGGCGCTAATGAAGAGCAGATCGAATTTCCAGTTGTCTACGCATCTGCAAAAGCAGGCCGTGCATCATTGACGCGTCCTGCTGATGGTGGAATGCCAGAAGAAACAAACCTTGATGTTTTGTTTGACACTATCTTCTCTGCAATTCCAGCACCTGAATACCATGAAGGTGCACCATTGCAAGCACACGTTACAAACCTTGACTCATCTCCATTCCTTGGGCGCTTGGCTTTGTGCCGCGTGCGCGAAGGTGTTATCAAAAAGGGTCAGAATGTCACGTGGATTAAGACAGATGGCACAACAGAGCGCGTGAAGATTTCAGAGCTACTTATTACTGAAGCGTTAGAGCGCGTTCCAACCCTTGAAGCCCATCCTGGCGACATCATTGCCGTGGCAGGTATCGAGACAATTACATTGGGCGAGACACTTGCTGATAATGAAAATCCACACGCACTTCCTTTGATCATCGTTGATGAACCATCTATTTCGATGACAATCGGTATTAATACATCTCCTTTGGCTGGCAAGAGCGGCAAGCTGCTTACTGCGCGCCAAGTTAAGGGACGTTTGGATGCAGAGCTAGTCGGTAACGTTTCATTGCGTGTACTAAACACTGAACGTCCAGACACATGGGAAGTTCAGGGTCGCGGCGAGCTTCAGCTAGCAGTTCTAGTTGAAATCATGAAGCGCGAAGGTTTCGAACTAACTGTTGGTAAGCCACAGGTAGTTATTAAGAAGATCGATGGAAAGATTCACGAACCAATGGAGCGCTTAACAATTGATGCACCAGAAGAGTACCTAGGTGTTCTTACACAGTTGATGGCACTTCGTAAGGGTCGCATGGAGCAAATGGTTAATCACGGAACCGGTTGGATCCGTCTTGATTACAAGGTTCCATCACGTGGACTTATTGGTTTCCGTACTGAGTTCTTAACTGAAACTCGCGGAACTGGTTTACTCCACCACGTATTTGATGGTTACGAGCCTTGGTTCGGAGATATTCGTACGCGCGCAACTGGATCACTTGTTTCAGACCGCTTGGGAACAGTTACTTCATACGCCCTCTATGGAACACAAGATCGCGGAACTATTTTCGTAGAGCCAGGCGATGAAGTGTATGAAGGTATGGTTATTGGCGAGAACTCTCGTAACGATGACATGGACGTTAACTGTGTTCGTGAAAAGAAGCTTACAAACATGCGTGCTTCAGGTACTGATGAATCAGAACGTTTGATTCCGCCTAAGAAGCTCAACATGGAAGGTGCTCTTGAATTCTGTCGCGAAGATGAGTGCGTTGAAGTAACACCTGCTGTTGTTCGTATCCGTAAGGTTGTTCTAAACGGAGACGAGCGAGCACGTGCTACTTCTCGTCAAAAGAAGGCGAATCTCAACGCTAACTAACAGGTAATTCACAGAGAAAGCCTCGCACTGATAATCAGGTGCGGGGTTTTTTCATTTCCTCCCATACACTTCCACATCGGTAACTAAGGGGAGTTTGAGTTGATGAAGAAGAGCCGCATTATTCCAATTGCGTTGGTTGCAGTCCTTGCTACCGGCGCAATTACTGTTGAAAAAACTATCTCCTCACGTATTACTACGAGGGTCTATGAAGTTTTGCCTAGAGCCACTGATGTAACAGCCTCTCTGCCTTTGTTTGAAATTCCAGGAAATATCGTTTCTGACTCAATCAAGTCGATTCACATCAATGTCGGTGAATATGCGTTGAAAGATTCAACCTTTAAACCTTCCTTAGAAATTGATGCACGCTATATTTCTAAGGCCACACCAAATCTGATCGGGTCTCTGGATGTAACTGCGACTATTCCCGCCGCCACTATTACACAATTAGCAGATTTCAGCGATGCTCAAATCGTAGGAAACACCCTGCAAGTATCCGTTGGTTCGGGTGGCCTTGGCACAGCAATCCTTATTCCTAAGTATTCAGGTAATCAGATTTACTTTGAGCTACAAGGTGTTTCTCTTTTTGGAAATGAGATTCCAGCAGACTCATTACCAGCAGAGATTAAAGACCAGATTAAGAGTAAGAGCGTGCGAACCTTAAATGCACCCAAAGGCATGAGCGTGAAATCAATTGCGTTGAGCAGCAAGGGGCTTGCATTAACAATGCACGGCAAAAACATTCGACCAACAAAAGTCGGTTCAACTTTCTAGAAGGTGAACAAGTTGGATTCCAATTAAATACTCGGCAAAACGGGTGCTTAACTAACGCCACAGGCGTAAACCAACCGATTTGTCGGACTCTTCAGGCAAGATGCTCACTGTGAGTAAGCAACCCTTCAGCCTTGTACGACAGGTACTTCAAGCTGCCCCTGTTGCTCTAGATACTGAACAAGCAGCAGTGGTTTCACATCGCGGATCACCAATTGTTGTTCAAGGCGGACCCGGCACAGGAAAGACAACAGTTTTAGTTGAAGCAGCACTTACTCGCATTCAAGAAGGTCAAAACCCCGATTCAATTCTCTTGCTGACCTATGGGCGCGAGCGAGCATCAGAGTTACGTGATGCGATTGCACTTCGCACGACTAAGACGATGTTTGAACCACTTGCTAGGACATTTCACTCCCTTGCATTTTCAATTTTGAAGATGAAGGCAAAGGGGGATCCTGATCCGATCTTGCTCAGCGGTCCAGAACAAGAAAGTTATATCCGCAAACTACTGCAAGGTGATATCGAAGATGGCTTTAAGGAATGGCCAGAAGATCTGCATAAGGCGTTAACAACAAATGGCTTTGCCCGCGAACTTAGAGATTTGATTTTACGTGCTTCAGAACGCGGCATTAATGCAGATGAATTAGTAAAGCTTGGTGCTCAGGAGGGCGAGAAGTATTGGCAAGCAGCTGCAGCTTTCTGGAAGCGTTATTTGAACTCTATGGTGATGCGCGAGATCAGCGCACAAGATGCAAAGCTTCGCATTGATCCATCCGAATTGGTATCCCGCGCATCGATTCACCTTCGTAACAACCCTGATTTACTGGATCAACTACGCAATCGCTTCACAACAATCATGGTCGATGAGTTTCAAGAAAGTGATCCAGCACAACGCGAGCTTCTTTCTCTTCTTGCGGGCAACGATGTAATCATCTGCGCTGATGCAGATAGTGCAGTTGGTCGATTCCGTGGAGCAGATCCCGATGGTTTGGCAGCAGCTCTGGATCCATATCGAGCAAAGGAAGTTGTCCTTGCTAATGTCTATCGAAGCGCAAAAGCTGTCTTTGCAGTTGGCCATGAATATGTCCAGGGATTTCGTGGTTCTCCGGTTACGCGAAAGCGCTCTGCACTCAATGAAAATCAGGGCTTTGTAGGGGTTCATCGCTTTAGAAGTGGGGCGGAGGAAGCAGCTTTTATTGCCCACCAATTCCGCAGTGCGCATTTGCGTGAAGGTATTTCTTATAGCGATATGGCTGTTGTTTTGCGCACACCGGGTGTTCAAGCATCCGCGCTGCGCCGTGCATTCTCACAAGTTGGTATTCCTGTCGCATCAGAACTGCAAGCGTTAGCTGGTAACCCTGCGATCACGCCGTTCTTGTTGTTGGCACGTGTTGCTATTGGTGCTCAGCCACTTAATTTAGATACTGCAGAGCGCTTATTGCTTTCAGAGTTTGGTGGAGCCGACTCTATTTCCCTGCGCCGTATTCGCAGAGCGATGATCACCGCACGTCCGGAAGGTGATGAGCGTTCAGGAACGCAATTGTTATTAGATGCAATAGTGGATGGACAGTTGTTTATTGACGGTGCAGATAGTGTTTTGCGTGTTCATGAATTGCTAAAGGGTGCAAAGGCGATTGCTCGTAATAAAACAGCGCTAGCAGATGATCTGTTGTGGTTTATTTGGGATAACGCGGTGACAAGTGATGGACAGAAGTTAGCTAATGCATGGCGTAATCAAGCGTTGCGTCCTGGAATTAGAGGAGCAGCGGCAGATCGCGACCTAGATGCGATGATGCAGCTCTTTGATTCTGCTGCGCGTTATTCAGAGCGTTTTCCATTGTCTGGCCCTGCAGCATTTATTAACGAGGTTGCCCAAGAAGATATTGCAGGTGATGTGATTACCGCCAAGGGAGTACGCCCAGATTTTGTGGAGATTCTTACCGTGCATAGCGCAAAGGGTCGGCAGTGGGATTTAGTTGCAATTGCAGGTTTGCAAGAGGGAACTTGGCCTAACTTAAAGCAGCGTTCATCGCTATTGGGTGCTGAACGATTAGTAGAGGGCAAGCGCAACCCTGATATTCCACGGAATCAGCTAGATGTCATTGCAGCAAATGGCCTGATGCAGGATGAACAACGCCTGTTTCATGTGGCGCTAACCCGCGCGAAACAATCACTTTTCATCACCGCTGTCCAGCGTGAAGATGAAGAACCGTCACAGTTCTTTGATGCAATCGAAGTCATGGTTAATAAGACTGATGATGATGACCATCAAATTACAGATGTGCCGCGTCCTATTACAGCACCTGCTTTGGTGGCTGAACTTCGTGCGCAGTTAGATGGACCAAAGGCAAAAGAGGCTGCAGCGTTATTAAAGGCGATGAGTACTGAAGGTATTTATCTAGCTAATCCGACGAGCTGGATTGGCTCTGTGCCATTAAGTACTGATGCACCGGTTATAGATGCAGATAAAGAGGTTGTTGTCTCTCCGTCAGGTGCTGAAAGCTTTGTGGAGTGCGGTGTAAAGTGGTTCTTGCAAAACAATGGTGGCTCAGATGGTGACAGCACCGCACAAGTCTTAGGTTCTGCAATTCACGCCTTTGCTGCAAAGATGGTTCAGGAACCAGGCACATCTCGCGATCAATTAATTGAATCCTTACAAAATTCATGGAAGTTAATTGATCCAGACAGTGGATGGGTCAGTGCCTCACATCTAGAGTCTGCCGTGATCATGCTGGAAAAATTTGTGGAGTATCACAAAGAAACAAAGCGGGAAGTAAAGGGAGCCGAACTTAAGTTTGATGTGAAGTTGGGACGTGCTCGCATAATCGGAACAGTCGATCGCCTTGAAGTGGAAGCTGATGGTTCGCTCTTCATTATTGATTTTAAAACTGGCAACACTGCAATTAGCAAAGAGGATGCCAAGAAGAATTTACAGCTTGCTAGTTATCAGTTAGGAGTTGCGGAGGGTGGATTTACAGATGGTACTAAGTCTGCCGGCGCTGAACTTGTGTATTTGGGTACTGGGAGTGCCGGTGCTTCTATCCGTCAGCAGTATGCGATTGATATAGAGGAAACAAAGGCGACCATCGAAACTATCGGTGAGGGCATGGGTGCTGCAACCTTCTTTGCCACTGTTAACAAGCGCTGTAAAGGCTGCCCAGTAAGGAAATCCTGCCCTGTTCAAAGTGATGGACGGGCGGTGAATGAGTCATGACCGAGGCGAAGTACACACCTGAAGAGATCATTGCAAAGCTTCAGGCACACCCAAAGTTTGGTTCACAGATCAAGCCAATCACTAAGCATCAATCAGCGATCATAAGTAGTGGGCTAGAACCTGCTGTTGTCATTGCTGGTGCTGGATCTGGCAAGACAGAGACAATGAGTAATCGTGTTTTGTACTTAGTTGCTAATGGTTTTGCAACTCCTGATCAAATCCTGGGCCTTACCTTCACCCGTAAAGCTGCTGGAGAGCTATCTGTTCGAATCCGCAAGCGCTTGCGTCAGCTCTCACAACTGCCAGAGTTCAAACACATAACTTCAGCTAGCACCGCTGTTACTACTTATCATTCTTATGCGGGCAAGCTCCTTAGCGAACATGCCATTCGTTACGGAATTGATGCTGATGCAGATCCACTGGGTGAGGCAGCAATTTGGCAGATCGCATCTGATGTTGTGCGCAACTGGTCTGATGACTCGTACCGTAATGACAGTGCGGTCAGCACAGTAATTAAGGATTTGCTTGGTCTTTCTAAATTTATGTTAGAGCATCAAGTGAAGGCTTCAGATATTGAAGCAATTGGTAATGAGATGCTAGAAAAACTGCAGCTACTAGGTGGCAGTACCAATGAAGATACTAGGGCAGTGGCTCGTGCAATGCGACAGCGCAACTCACTGTTGCCGATGGTTGAAGCATTTATGGAACGTCGGAAAGCTTCAGGTGAGCTTTCATTCGACGATCAGATGTCGCTAGCTGCTGACATTGCACAAAACTTTGAAGATGTTGGCACCTTAGAGCGCGGCAAATACACAGTTGTGTTACTAGATGAGTACCAAGACACATCTCAATCTCAGGTGCGGATGTTGTCCTCTCTCTATGGGGCAGGACACCCAGTAATGGCTGTGGGAGACCCATCGCAGGCTATTTACACCTGGCGCGGGGCCTCTGCCGGCACTATGGCCTCATTCCATAAGTACTTTCCAAAAGCGCAAGGTCAATCTGGAACTGAGCAGTTCTCGCTTCCAACAACATTTCGAAATGACGCAATCATTTTGGCTGCGGCCAATGCCATTAGTGCACAGATCAAAGCAGATGGTGGCCAGCAAGTTGTTGAACTTGAAGCACGTAATGGTGCCGGCGCGGGAGAACTGGCCTATGGAATCTATGAAACTGTTGAAACAGAATCACAAGCTATTGCTGAATACTTTAAAGAGTTGTGGAATCCTGAAGGTAATAAATCTTTTGCTGTCTTGGTTCGAAAGCGCAGTCAGATTCCTTCCATTGAAAACGCATTGCGTGAACAAGGCTTGCCTGTTGAGGTAATTGGCATTGGTGGGCTTATTCATATTCCAGAGGTTGCAGATGTGGTGACCTTGATGAAGATCATTACCGACCCTGATGCTGGATCATCGTTGATGCGCCACTTAACTGGACCACGAATTAACTTAGGGCCAAGGGATATTGCAGCCCTCGGTGGATTTAGCCGTGAACGTGCAAAGGCAATGCATGCAGATTCAAAGAGCTTTATTAAAAAGATTGCAGCTGGTAATCCAGATCAACTAGAAGCAGATGATCAATTTGCTGGGTCAATTATTGATGCGCTCGATGAAATCACAACGGCGAAAAAGAATGGCTTTAGTGATCTTGGCTATCAACGACTAGTTTCATTTGCACAAGACCTGCGCCGTTTGCGCTCACGCGCAGGTGGCCAAATCACAGACTTAGTGACTGAGATTGAAAACTACTTAACACTTGAATCAGAAATTACCTTGCGCGAAGGAACACAGACAGGTCGCAGACACCTAGATCGTTTCCTAGATGAGGCAGCTAAGTTTGAACGCAGCGGTGGCTCTGTTTCAGCTTTCCTGGATTGGTTAGATGTTGCATCTGATGAAGAGGGTGGACTAAAAGTTGGAGCCCCTGAAGTGCGCACAGATGTGGTTCAAATCCTTACAGTTCACATGGCAAAGGGCGCCGAATGGGATGTTGTGGCAGTTCCTGGATTATCTGAAGGCACATTCCCTGGTGTTAATCGCTCTGACCCTGATAACTGGTTGAAGAATGAAAAGCATGTGCCTTTTGCTTTGCGCGGTGATGCTCACGAGCTTCCACACTTCTCCTTAGATGGAATAACTAAGAACAGTGATGCGAGCAAAGCGATTAAAGAGTTTGCCCGCCAATGTGTTGATCACATCAAGATGCGCGAAGAGATGCGTCTTGCATATGTTGCTGTGACCCGTGCCCGCACACACTTGATCTGCACAACTTCATGGTGGCGAGATGGAGCTAACTCTGTTTCTCCATCAAGCATCTTCACAATCATCGCTAGTGCAGCAAGTGCGCATGGTGGACGACTAATTAGTGATGTTGCGGCTCCTGAAGATGGTGTTGAAAATCCAACACTTGAAAACCCACAGACCGCGATTTGGCCACGAGATTACTTAGGGGATAAGCGTGCACAATTTGATGCAGCTATTACATTAGTTAACGCATCTGAGGTGCACCCACTCATTAATTCACAAGATGGTGAAGTTAACTCCTGGATTATGGATGCTCATAGTTTGATTACTGAGCAACGAAATCGCGCCTCAGATGTTGTTCAGGTTGCGCTACCTACACGTCTTTCAACATCCACATTGGTTGCACTACATGAAAACCCACAAGAGCTTGCTCTCAACATTCGTCGTCCAATGCCACGTGGACAAGATCCATATTCACGTCGCGGAACGGCATTTCACTTATGGGTTGAACGTCAATTTACCGATGCGGCCACCTTGTTTGGTGATGAGTACTTGGATTACTTAGATCCACTCGATGATGATTCAAAGTTAGAGGATCTAAAAGCCACCTGGCTTAAGAGCTCCTTTGCTTATCGCACACCAGCCCGCGTTGAAGTTCCCTTTGAAACAACCATTGCTGGTGTGTTAATCCGTGGTCGAATCGATGCGGTTTATAGCGATGGAGATGGCTTCCAGGTTGTGGATTGGAAGACAGGATCAAAGCAGTTAGGAAAGTCGGCCCAAGTTCAGTTAGCGATGTATCGCTTGGCCTGGGCGAAGTTATCTGGCTGCGATATTTCGAAGATCTCTGCGGCGTTCCACTATGTGCCAACAGGAGTTACTGATCAACCAGCAGATCTATTGGATGAAGCAGCACTGATTAAGTTAATTAGCTCGATCGATCAAGCGTAAAAGCAGCTTAATTGATACGCACGCTCATTGGTAAGTGATCACTCATTCCCGTAACAACGGTGGGAAGAGCTTCAAACTGGCCTGGTTGTAATGTGTCGCTAAGGATGTAGTCAAATTGTATTTTTGCACCCCATGATGGATATGAGTTGTGTGTTACAAGTGAGTTCCAACTAGAACCAACAGCCGGTAAACCCTTAGGTAAATTCATATCACCAATAATAAGAACTTGTGTTTTGTACTGCTCGGACAATTTCTTTGCCCAACGCTTAATCTTTCGTAGCTGCCAATAGTTGACTCCAGGCACAAATGATAAATGTGTATTGATCACAGTCCAGCCACAATCCAAGGTTGCAGCTAATGCGACCCGAGGTTCGTCAGCAACATAAATAAACCGAATCGATTGCTTACCTTTTTTATTTTCTGCCGGAATAACAAGCGGCATCCCAAAGACCGATTTGCCAAGCTCTAAGCGATCCCAATGGATAATTGGAATCTTTGAAACAATTCCGATCCCATAACTTCCATCATTATTTTGCTCACGATTTTCTTCTGTGATTACCTTTAATTCAGCTGGATTTAACTTTCGCCACTTAGCCCCTGGTTCACCAATAATCACGGGAGCAAAGCCCCAATGCTGCGTGCCCATCGCCTCGCTAATTAGTTTGGTTTGAGAAATATTTCCAGATCGCCCTAACTTCTCATCAACCTCTTGTATTCCAATTACATCGGCGCCTATGGCTTGAATCCCATGCCCCAGCTTTATTCGATCCGCGGCTGGGTCATTGCTAGGTGGAATAGCCATTCCATGCAGCAAATTCCATGAGGTTACGCGCACCGCCCAAGGCTAGTAGCGTTCACCCCTATGAGCGCGCTGTCACCAATTAATCGCGAAAGCGAGCTGCGCACCGATGCCGCAAAGTTGGCCGAACTTTGGAAAACCGCTCAGATTATTCATTTAGTCGATGCACGTTTGAGCGCTGGCGATGAATCTTTGACCTTCATTGATGCCGCTGCAGTCAAAGCGCTTCAAGAAACCTTCGTCGAAGGCGATCGCTTCTTCCTAGGAGTGGGACGTGATGATAATCAGGCATATTTTGCGTGGCACACCACATGGATTAACCCACCAGAAGATGATGGAACCGAAGAGTTTGAAATGCGTAAGAATGAAGGATTCAAAACTTTGCGCGAAGTTGGCGGAAATCTAGATGCTGACGAACTAGCACTTGGAATGCACGCAGTTGGATTAGCTAACTGGCATGCGACCCACACGCATTGCGCCAGATGTGGTGCAAAAACAGTGAGTGATCTTGGAGGAACTATCCGTGTGTGTCCTGAGGATTCAACTCAACATCATCCACGCACCGACCCCGCAGTCATTGTTTTAGTAAAAGATAAAGATGATCGAATTCTTTTAGGTCACCAACCAATCTGGCCTGACAAGCGCTTTTCTACATTTGCAGGCTTTGTTGAAACTGGTGAATCATTTGAAGAGTGTGTTTCACGGGAAGTCTTCGAAGAAGCTGGTGTCTATTTAACTGATATCAATTATTTAACATCACAGCCCTGGCCATTTCCGGCATCGATCATGATTGCCTTTGAAGCAATTACACATCGTCCAGAAGAGGCACGTCCTGATGGCACTGAAATTAGTGAGGTTCGCTGGTTTTCGCGTGATGAAATGAAAAGAGCAATTGCAACACAGGATATTTTGCTACCGCCTTCAATCTCTGTTGCCCGTCGCATGATTGAAGCTTGGTACACGCGGGTTGATGGCTATACCCGCGATCAGTTGCGTGGCGGTGAATCGTGGAGGCCGTAGGAAACCTACGCGCAGAAGAGATTCTTGAAGCGCTAGATAATGAACAACGCGCAGTTGCACTTGCTACACGCGGACCTGTTTGCGTCATTGCCGGAGCCGGAACCGGCAAAACCCGCGCAATCACACACCGCATCGCATACGCCGCAGCTATTGGCACTATGGATCCGCACAAAGTTTTGGCACTTACATTTACCGCGCGTGCTGCTGGCGAAATGCGCACACGGCTTCGCTCACTTGGTGTTCCAGCCGTTGCTGCCCGCACCATCCACGCAGCAGCACTCAAGCAACTCACCTTTTTTTGGCCGCAGGTATTTGGTGGTCGCACACCTGATTTGCTCACAACCAAGAGTGGATTTCTCACAGAAGCGATCAAGCGTGCTCAATTACAGGGCGAACTATCAATTTCATCCCGCGACCTACTGCGCGATATTGCAACAGAGATTGAATGGGCCAAGGTTTCTCAGATATCTCCTTCTGATTACTTAAGCGAATCACTAAAGCGCACAGTTAAGCCTCGTATTAACCCAGAACAATTAGCCAAGGTCTATACGGCGTATGAAAGTGTGAAGCACCAAGAGCGCGCAATTGATTTTGAAGATGTTCTACTGCTGACAACAGCGATGATTGAAGAAGAACGAGAAGTTCGTGAGCGCGTGCAAGATCAATACCGATTCTTCACAGTTGATGAGTATCAGGATATTTCACCGCTGCAGCAGCGATTAATCAACGCCTGGCTTGGTTCCCGCCAAGAGTTATGTGTTGTTGGTGATCCTGCACAAACTATTTACTCCTTTGCTGGCGCAACACCAGTGTTTCTCAATTCATTTACACAGCGCTTCCCAGAGGCTGAGGTTGTGCGCTTAACAACTGGTTATCGCTCAACCCCTGAAATCATCTTCACCGCTAACAGCATCCTTCGCAAAGGTGCGATGGGTAATGAATTGGTCGCAATCAATGATCACGGCAGCAAGCCAACAATTACCGCCTATAACGATGAGTCTGCAGAGATTGCAGGAATTGTTCGTGATATTACGAAGCTGATTTCTGAAGGAACACCTGCCCAAGAGATTGCTGTTCTTGCTCGAACTAATAATCAATTAAATGGTTTAGAGCGAGCGATGAATGCGGCGAACTTGCCATACCAAGTTCGAAACACTGAACGATTCTTTGAACGCAAAGAGGTTCGCGATTTCTTAAAGCAGGTTCGCACCGCATCTGTTATTCCAACAGAAGGTGTTTCCTGGCTTGATGAACTTCGAACTCTGGCGCAACCATTCTTAACTGGGGGAGCCATCGATGGAATTGCAGCACTTCTTCACCTTGCTCGCGAATTAGATAGCGACACTGGATTTACACCAAAGAATTTGCGTGCCTACCTGCGCGAAGTTGAAGATCGCGTTCAGCAGAACAATCCTCCAACCATGCCTGTTACAACACTTGCAACGCTGCATGCAGCAAAGGGTCTTGAATGGGAACGCGTCTTTTTAATTGGCGTAAGCGATGGAATTTTGCCTCTTGAAAACAACAGCACCACAGGTGATCAAGCCTCAATTGATGAAGAGCGTCGTTTGTTCTATGTTGGCATCACGCGTGCAAAATCTGATTTACGCCTCAGCTATCGGGGAAAAGCCTCACGATTCTTGGCTGAAGCGGGCCTGGCTAACTAGCCGTTTTACGCTCATTTATGCGGGTAATTAATTGCCTTGCCAGTACCTCAACCAATGGTTTATAGTTATGACTTCATTCCCATGGCGGGTATGAAAATGACGGAAGGAACGAATATGACTAACGCATCATTCGTATCAGCAAACGCAATGCGTTCTGCTGTGATTCCTTCTGCTCATACAACCAATAAGCCTTCTACTTGGCATGCAACGAAGCCAGCGTTTTACGCAGCTTTTTATGCCGGATACGAGGCCAATGGTGGTTCAATCGAATAAATCGATTTAGAACTGAAGCCAAGGGCCTCGAATCCACAAGGATTCGGAGCCCTTTTTGTTTTCCCAAACAAACTTCACTCCAGAAAACCAACGACAACCACAAGAGACCGAAGCAAGATCTAACAGAAAGAAGAGGTGAGAACATGAGCGTTCTCTTCAGTGAACTACTAGTACCAGGCTGGGCAGATGACAAGATCGGTTTGGACGCCGTAACAGGCACGTATTCAGACGGGTCATCATTTAATTTGCCATGCCACACAGCAGATCCTGAGCTCTACTTTTCTGAGGATGAGATGCAGGTACAAGAGGCGAAGTCACTCTGTGGCGGATGTCCTGTGCGCGCACAGTGCTTAGAAGGTGCGTTATCGCGCCAAGAGCCGGCAGGTGTGTGGGGCGGAGAATTATTTGAAGAAGGTCGCATCATTGCCAAGAAGCGCAAAGCGGGACGACCAACTTTGAAAGAGATCGCTGCACGTAATGCAGAAGGCGAACTCATCGAACTCAATGTTAAGAGCAAAGAGCGCGAGGAAAGTGCTGCTTAACTAGCAAACATATTTAAGTTTGTTAATGAAGGCCATAGTGCAAAGAGGATGGAGATCGGCAGGATAAGGAATACAACTGGAATCATCATTGATATTTCAGCCTTACCAGCCGCTCCCATAACTCGATTTCTTTGATTGCCGCGGGCTTCAACAGCATGGCGAGAGAGAACTTCAACCAGCGGTGCACCTCGCAATGTTGCCGTCACCAAGGCATCTACAAAGCGACGAATCATTACAGATTTAATTCGGCGGCCCATTGCATCTAGCGTTTCATTCAAAGGCAACCCAGATCGCACGCCAGCAACAACTATTTGAAACTCCTTAGCCAGTTGTCCATCTGCGGAGTTAGCAATACGCAGCATTGCACTCATAGGCGTCTCTCCAGCTGCAATTGCCAAAGTCAGCATCTCAATGACTGCAGGAAATTCAGATTCAATTAATTCACGTCGCTTCTTAATCTCTTGTGTTAGCTCGCGATCCATTAATACATAGGTTAAAACACCTAATAATGCCGCGCTAAATACCGCTAATAGAGGACTGTGCAAAAGAACTAAAACAACTGTAAATGAAAGGGCTGAGGCAGCTGCGCAATAGCCATACTGCTTAATTCTAAAATCTACATACTCTCTTTCAGTTCCTCGCCCTAACTCTTCTAGCCGTGATCTCAATTGTGTGAGATCACCACTTTTCTTCGCATTCTTTCTGACAATGCGTTGTGCCTCTTCAATTGCAACAACTTCATCACCTATAACTATCAAGAACCCTGCTGGGATGGCCAATAGAGCAGTAACCAAAAGGATTGCATTCATCGTGTGACTCCTACAAAAACTCGGGGAGTTTGTGGCAAGCGACCCAACCGATTCATCCAGATGTAGGCAATGGCTGTCATCACAAGGCCTGCGATCAAAATTATTGCACCGGTGGTTGTGGAATATGCAGCAGCGGTACTTGGCTGGGTTGAAAGTAATAAAAGCAGAATCCAGGGCGCAGCAGCTGAAAGATGTGCAGAGTTTTTAATCCACCCATGTTTGACTTCAATCTCTCGGCGCAATGCCAAATCTTGACGCAAGAAATCACCTAATGATCTGAGAATTTGTAGTAACTCACTGCCACCTAGCGCTTTAGAAATAATCAGTGCTTCAAATATTTGATCGCTTCCATGATGGGCAAACAAGGCTTTGAGTTCTCCAATAGATTGGGTTAAATCACCACTTCCATACAAAGTTGCCTTGAATTGTGTAAATGCAGGACGCAACACCTCTGGACCTCGAGTTGAAAGCCCAGCCAATGATTCGGTCAGTGAAAGTCCAGATTGAATTCCTGACATTAGATGATCAATTACTTCGGGCCAGGCAGCAATCAATGCGGCTTCGTTGAGATTGTTCTTGGCTCGCACAGTGACAAAGGCAATTCCGGCTGCCAATGTTCCAAAAGCAAGTGCAATCACAACCGAACGTGTCATTAATAAGACTGCAGCGGTAGAGACAGATGCGGAAATCCCAATGCGCATGGAAAGTTTCATTGATGCCACCATTGTGAAAGTGGTGCTCCGATTGCGGTAAAACGATCTGGATTGGGCAGAGATCCAACTCCACGTTGGTACTGGTTGCCATCCCACTTCCAGAGCATTTCAATTTCTGCCCGATCATTTTCATATCTTCCAGTTACAGCTGCGACCTCATTGATGCGACGTGTTCCGTGAGCATCTAGGGTCGTATGAACAATCACATCGATCGCAGATGCGACAGTAGGTGCAATAAATTTATGGGAAATGTTTTCACCAGCCAGTAAAGGCAAAGTTTGTAGTTTTACTATTGCATCTCGCGGTGAGTTAGCGTGCAAAGTGCCCATACCGGGTAAGCCAGAATTCAGGGCAATGAGTAAATCAAGTGCTTCGGCCTCGCGTACTTCACCCACAATAATTCGAGAAGGACGCATTCGCAGTGACTCTTTGATGAGCCGACGCAAAGGAATCTCACCTTCACCTTGCAGGTTTGCACTTCGTGTTTGCATCTGGACAACATCTGGCAACTGAGGGCTTAATTCAAATACCTCTTCAATTGTCACAACCCTCTCACCGCGTGGAATTGCCCCTGCTAGTGCATTTAAAATAGTTGTCTTTCCTGCCTGGGTTCCGCCACTTACTAAAATGTTCAGGCCCGCTTGCACGCAATAAGTCAGTGCAGTGCCTATTTCTGGATTCATAACACAAAGATCTACCAAATCTTTAACGCTTGAATTGCGCATCAGGTGCTTGCGAATATTGACCGCCCAGTGGTGAGCAGTAATTTCAGGTATAACAACGTGCAAACGACTGCCATCGGGTAATCGAGCATCCACAAAGGGATGAGAAAGATCTAGGCGTCTTCCGCTCCACATCAGCGCACGCTCCACAATGTTTCGCACATCATCTGAAGACAAGAGCAAATTGGTTAATTCGCTGCGGCCATTGCGTGCAATAAAGATTCGTTCAGGTGAGTTAATCCAGATTTCCTCAATCGTTGGATCACTCATAAAGGGTGCGATAGCACCGAAGGTAATACCGAGATCTAGTTCCATGCGCGCAAACCTAGATTGGGCACCAAAAACTACATTTACTCCTGGGAAAGCGGTGGATAAAGCAGAAGCAATGTTGCCCTGAGTAATCCTTGATTCTTATATCTAGTTGGTATGAACAATCTTAAAAGCTTCAGCGATACGACCTTCTGGCAGGCCGCCAATTCCAGCGTTACGTTGACCCCACTCACGGACCATGTTTTCCAACTCTTTGTTGTGAGCGGTTTGAGATGCATGCGCGTGAAGTGCTGCCATCTTTAAATCAAAGGTGTCGGTGATATCTACCCAGTGATCAGGCTGAGCAAATCCAGAAACCCAGATTTCTTTAACACGCCATGGTTGTAAGCCTTCTTTTTCAAGCAAGTCAGTAAATGCAAAGGGATTACGCGAATCAGGATAAACAGCCTGAATTGTTGCCTCTCCTGCAGCTAGGTGATCTGGGTGGCTTGCACCAATACGATCCCAATTACGTTCTGGACTTTGGCACACAATGCGATCTGGTTTAGAAATTCGAATCTGTCGCACAATATCTTTACGTAATTCAATTGTTGCAACTAAATGTCCATCAACATAATTTAAGAAAGTAATGTCGGTAACTCCGATTGCTGCGCCAGCTGCACGTTGTTCGCGCTGTCGAATGGCAGGCATCTCTTCTTTTGTGAAACCAGACTCTTCGCCACCTTGATCACCGTTGGTGCAAAATACATAGGCAACTTCAATTCCCTTTTTCACCCATTGGGCGATTGTTCCGGAGGCCCCAAAATCTGAATCATCGGGGTGGGCATTGATGACCAAGACGCGCTTGATCTCGTTATCGGCAATCGGTTCCATGCATGAAGCCTAATAGACTCACCCTCATGACTGAAATCGATCCATTACTTGAGGGACTCAATCCTCAGCAATCGGAGGCGGTTACACATGCAGGCGGCCCACTCTTAGTTGTCGCAGGTGCTGGATCTGGAAAAACTCGAGTATTAACGCGTCGTATTGCTTACTTAATGTCAAGGCGCAATGTTGCCCCATATCAAATCTTGGCAATCACCTTCACTAATAAAGCAGCTGGCGAAATGAAAGAGCGCGTTGCAGATCTAGTCGGTCCTATTGCTAAATCTATGTGGGTCTCAACTTTTCACTCTGCCTGTGTTCGCATCTTGCGCCAAGAAGCAACCCGCCTTGGATATAGCAACTCTTTCAGTATTTATGACTCTGCCGATTCACAAAGACTCATAACTATTGTTGCCAAAGAATTGAATTTGGACGCCAAGCGATATCCAGCGCGCCAATTTCAATCAATGATCTCTAATGCAAAAAATGAATTGCTAGGACCACAGGATTTCTTAAATGCTGCCAGTAATCCCTTTGAGCAGATAGTTGCCGATGTTTATGCGGTGTATCAACAGAGATTGATCCGCGCTAACGCAATGGATTTTGATGATTTGATTCTAAAAACTGTTGAAGTTCTTCAGCGCTATCCGGAAGCCAAAGCTCGCTTTAGATCCCGCTTCCGCCATGTTCTAGTTGATGAGTATCAGGATACAAACCATGCTCAATACATCTTGGTCAAAGAGCTAGTTGGCACTGAACTTGAAGGTCAAGCACCAGCAGAACTATGCGTGGTTGGTGATGCAGATCAATCCATTTATGGCTTCCGCGGAGCAACTATTCGCAACATTTTGCAGTTCGAACTTGATTATCCAAATGCCCGCACAGTATTGCTGGAACAAAATTATCGCTCAACACAAAATATTCTAAACGCTGCAAATGCGGTTATTACTAAGAATGAAAGCCGTAAAGAGAAGAACTTATGGTCAGATGCTGGTGCTGGTTCACCACTGACAGGTTATGTGGCCGAAAGCGAACATGACGAGGCTAACTTCATTGCAGATGAGATTAGATCTTTGCAACGTGAAGGGGTTTCAACTCCCGGGGACACCGCGATTTTCTACCGCACTAACGCTCAATCTCGTGTTTTTGAAGAAGTCTTCATGCGCAACGCCTTGCCATATAAAGTTGTTGGAGGCCTGCGATTTTATGAACGTCGCGAAGTAAAAGACCTGCTGGCTTACTTGCGCGTGCTGGCAAATCTTGAAGATGAAATCTCACTTCGAAGAATTATCAATGTGCCAAAGCGAGGCATTGGTGACACATCTTTAGATTATGTGGATGAGTTTGCCCGTAACAATGACATCTCTTTCTGGCAAGGCTTATTGCGGGTGAGTGAGAATGGATCTGTCCCTAGTCGCGCTGCACAAGCAATTAATGAATTCACATCGATGGTTAGCGCCTTAGCTGTTCTAGTTGAGGCAAAAACAAAGCCGTCGGTAATCGTTGAAGCAGCACTTGAGCAGTCAGGGTTGTTGAAAGAGTTGGCAGATAGCACCGATCCACAGGATGAAGTGCGTGTGGAGAACCTGAAAGAGCTTGTTGCTGTTTCAATGGAGTATGAAGAGCGACCATTTGAAGAGCTGGGCGAGGATGAAGAAATTTCACTTGCAGGATTTCTAGAAAAGGTTTCATTAGTTGCAGATGCTGATGAAATTCCAGAAGGAGAAGATCACGGGGGAGTTGTCACAATGATGACTCTTCATACTGCTAAGGGTCTTGAATTCCCAACTGTGTTTCTCACAGGAATGGAAGATGGAATTTTTCCTCACTCACGAACTCTTGGTGAAAAAGATGAGATTGAAGAAGAACGTCGTCTTGCATATGTTGGATTAACACGAGCACGTCAGCGTCTTTATATTTCACGTGCTGAATATCGTTCAACATGGGGAGCTCCAAATTACAATCCACCATCACGTTTCCTTGATGAGATTCCAGAAGAAGTAATTGAGTGGCGCAATCAAGGAAAGTCATCATCACCTTCACTTATTACACGCACTCGTACTGCTGCAACTGCGCCACCTCGTGCCACAGGCAAAAAGAGTGTTGCGATGGAGCTGGCAGTTGGTGAGCGTGTGTCACATGACACATTCGGATTAGGCACTGTTGTGGCAGTTGCTGGGGCTGGCGACAAAGCCGAAGCCACAATTAACTTCGGTCAGTACGGCGAGAAGCGATTACTGCTGCGTTATGCACCTGTTGAGAAACTATAAGATAACCCCGTATATAGCCGGCCAATAGATTGTGAGCCCCAGTGGATCTCTTTGAATACCAAGCCCGAGATATCTTTGAAAAACATGGCGTACCTGTTTTAGCTGCAGCAACTGCAACAACAGCAGATGAAGCTGAAAAAGCTGCAACAACAATTGGCGGCAAGGTTGTAGTCAAAGCTCAGGTCAAAGTTGGTGGACGAGGAAAAGCAGGCGGAGTAAAGCTTGCTGAGAACCCACAGGATGCTCGCGAAAAAGCTGGCGCAATCCTTGGAATGGATATCAAGGGTCACACTGTTCGCACAGTAATGATTGCAGCAGCAGCCCCAATCGAAGCCGAGTACTACCTTTCAATTTTGTTAGATCGCTCAAACCGAACATTCCTAGTTATGGCATCAGTGTCAGGTGGAATGGATATCGAAGAGGTTGCACATACTGCACCTGAAAAGCTTGCAAAGATTCCTGTCTCTGCAGTTGATGGCATCTCACTTGCAAAAGCAAAAGAGATTGTTGCAGCAGCGGCATTTCCTGCAGATGTTGCAGATCAAGTTGCACAGGTATTGCTTAAGTTATGGGATGTTTTCCAAGGCGAAGATGCAACTCTTGTTGAAGTTAATCCATTGGTTAAGACAAAGGATGGAAAAGTAATTGCCCTAGATGGCAAGGTGACTCTTGATGAGAACGCTGATTTCCGTCAGCCAGATCACCAATCACTTGTTGACCAAGATGCAGAAAATCCTTTAGAGGCTGCAGCCAAAGAAAAGGGTCTTAACTACGTAAAGCTTGATGGACAGGTTGGAATCATCGGTAACGGTGCTGGACTTGTAATGAGCACATTAGATGTTGTTGCCTATGCCGGAGAAAAGCATGGCGGAGTACGCCCAGCTAACTTCTTAGATATTGGCGGCGGAGCATCTGCGCAGATTATGGCCGATGGACTTTCAATTATTTTGGGAGATGCTGACGTAAAGAGCGTTTTCGTTAACGTTTTCGGCGGTATTACATCGTGTGACGCGGTAGCAAGTGGAATTGTTCAGGCCCTTGAATTACTTGGCCCAAAGGCAACAAAGCCAATTGTTGTTCGGCTTGATGGAAACAATGTTGTTGAAGGTAGAGCTATTTTGGCTAAAGCTGCGCATCCATTAGTTGAGCAGGCAGACACGATGGATGGAGCAGCAAATCGCGCTGCAGAATTGGCGGCGAAGTAATGTCTATCTTTATTAACGATGCAAGTAAGGTAATTGTTCAGGGAATGACTGGTTCTGAAGGAACCAAGCACACCCGTCGCATGTTGGCTTCCGGCACAAAGATTGTTGGCGGAGTTACACCTGGCAAGGGTGGACAGGTCGTCGATATCGACGGCCATCAACTTCCAGTTTTCAACACAGTTGCCGAAGCAATGTCAGCTACTGGTGCAAATGTTTCTGTTGTCTTTGTGCCACCTAAGTTTGCAAAGGCTGCAGTAATTGATGCAATTGATGCAACGATGCCATTAGTAGTTGTTATTACTGAAGGTATTCCGGTTCATGACTCAGCCAGCTTCTATGCCTATTCAGAAACAAAGGGAACAACACAAATCATTGGCCCTAACTGCCCAGGATTAATTAGCCCAGGAAAATCAAATGTTGGAATTATTCCCGCAGATATAACTAAAGCAGGTCCTATTGGACTGGTTTCAAAGTCAGGAACTCTTACATATCAAATGATGTATGAGCTACGCGATATTGGATTTAGCACAGCAGTCGGTATTGGTGGAGACCCAATAATTGGAACAACTCACATTGATTGCTTGCGCGCATTCCAAGATGATCCAGAAACAACATCGATTGTAATGATCGGTGAAATTGGTGGAGATGCCGAAGAGCGTGCTGCAGCATTTATTGCTGAGTATGTAACAAAGCCAGTTGTTGGTTACGTTGCAGGTTTCACCGCTCCAGAGGGCAAGACAATGGGGCACGCAGGTGCAATCGTTTCTGGTTCTTCAGGAACTGCTCAAGGTAAGAAAGATGCATTGGAAGCAGCTGGCGTAAAGGTTGGCCAAACACCTAGCGAAACCGCGCGTTTGTTACGCGCAATACTGGGTCGATAACAATGATGACGCGGGTACTTGGAGCTGCATTGCCTCAAGTCCTGCGTAGCGTTGCGTGGCTTTTACTTCCTACATCTTTTATCGCACTCCTTGCTTGGGCTACAGCAGGTAGTGCAACGGGAAATACCGGAGATCCGTTGCGTGCAGCGCTTTGGATTTGGATCGGTGCACATCAGATTCCTTTTTCATTAGCTCTTCCACCATCAGGTTTAGATGGTTACCTTTCATACCTTCCACTTGGCGCAGTTGTTTTTCCCATTCTTGCAATCCGAAGTGGCATTTCACGCACAATAGAACGCCTAGATAATGATTCATCCTTAGTAGGTTCAGCTCGCGCAGTCTTTGCAGCCGGCTACACCCTCTTTGCACTCCTTGCTTCACTATTTTCAAAGACTGAGGCGATTAAGCCAGTTTGGTACTTTGCAATTCTTTATGTTTTGCCATTTACGCTTTTGGTTGGTGCAACCGTTGGACGCAAAGTGGCCTTTGGTCAAGGCTTTCTATATGGATCACGCATCATCGCTCTTTTGCTAGGTGCATCTTCAATAATCTTTGGTCTGTGCTTACTGCTTAATATTTCAATGGTTAAAAACCTAACCACTGTTTTGCAGCCAGGAATCTTTGGTGGCCTGCTTTTATTACTACTTAATATTTTATATATCCCCAACGCAATTGTTGCCACCCTTGCCTATTTCTCAGGTGTTGGTTTTGCAGTTGGATCAGGGACTTTAGTCTCACCGCTTTCATTTCGATTGAACAAGATTCCGGCGATGCCTTTGTTAGGCGCTTTGCCGGAAGGTAAATCAATTATTGCGATGATCGGTATCGCATTCATCATTTTTGCTGGTGCGCTACTTGCCAGCTGGACAGTTGCACTCAACCTCAAAGTTCTGCAACAAAGTTTGATTGTTGCAATTCTGATTGCAGCCTTTGTTGGATACTCCGCAAGCGGAGCGTTGATCACAGATGCGATGTCAGCAGTTGGTGTTTCACCCTGGCAGTTCACGCTGGCAATAGCTGCAGAGTTAGCGGCAGGTGTGGCTTTAGCGCTGTACTTGCCTCGATTGTTTAAGCGCACATGAGAAAGCGTGTAGTAATACTTGCTTCAGGTACGGGTTCTCTGACTCAAGCGATCATCGATGCCACAGACCTTGATATTCAAATCGTCGCAGTTGTGTCAGATAAAGAAGATGCTCAAGTTTTGGAGCGAGCAAAGAAAGCCAATATCAATACTTCAGTTATTGAGTTAAAGGGCGATCGCGGGGCGTGGGATAGGCAATTGTTTAATCAGGTAGATCAGTACCAACCAGATTTAGTCATTAGCGCTGGATTTATGCGAATTTTGTCCGCTGAATTTGTAAGTACATTTCCAACAATCAATAGCCATCCTGCGCTTCTTCCAGATTTTCCTGGAGCACATGCAGTCCGGGATGCTTTATCTGCTGGCGTCAGCGTGACTGGAACAACAGTTCACTGGGTTGATGCAGGCGTAGACACTGGGCCAATCATTACTCAAATGGAGGTTCCGGTGGTGCCCGGCGATGATGAAGCATCACTTCATGAGAGAATTAAGAAAGTAGAACGCGGTCTCATAGTTGCGACCATCGCCTTGATCACGCCAACACTGGAGACTAATTCACGATGAAAAAACCTATTCGCCGTGCACTAGTAAGTGTCTATGACAAAGATCGTCTGATTGAAATCGGCAAGGCGTTAAGTACAGCGGGCATAGAAATCTTATCTACTGGTTCAACGGCAAAAAAATTAGCTGATGCAGGAATTGCAGTAACTGAAGTCAGTGCCTACACCGGCTTTCCTGAAATTATGGGTGGGCGAGTTAAGACACTTCACCCACGTGTTCATGGTGGAATTTTGGCAGATCAGAATAATCCAGAGCACTTAGCTGCAATTGCCGAGTTAGACATTAAACCTTTTGATTTAGTAATAATTAACTTATATCCATTTGCAGAAACGATTGCATCTGGTGCCAACTTTGAAGACAGTATTGAGCAGATCGATATTGGCGGTCCATCAATGCTTCGCGGGGCTGCTAAAAATCAGGGCTCTGTAGCGGTTATTTGCCAGACATCTCAATACGACCAGTTGCTAGATGCAATCAAAGCTGGTGGGTTTACTCAAGTAGAGCGTCGTCAATTAGCACTTGAAGTTTTTCGAACTACAGCTGAATACGATTTAGCGATTGCCACATGGCTGGGTCAATCTGAAGGCAAGGAATTGCCTGAGTGGTTTGGACATATCTGGCATCGCGAAAACTCACTTCGATATGGCGAGAACCCACATCAGTCGGCTGCGATCTATTCAGGCGGAGCTGCAGGAATTGTTGGAGCACAACAACTGCACGGCAAGGAAATGTCTTTTAATAACTACACAGATGCAGAAGCAGCATGGCGCGCAGTGCTAGATCATCGTGACCCTGCCGTTGCGATCATGAAGCACGCAAACCCATGTGGTGTTGCGGTGTGTGAATTGGGTGTGGCTGTTGCCTATCAGCACGCACATGAATGCGATCCAGTGTCAGCATTCGGCGGCGTCGTTGCAGCTAATCGAAAAGTAGATCTTGCTATGGCCGAACCACTATCAAAGATTTTTACCGAAGTCTTAATTGCACCTGATTTTGATGCCGATGCACTTGAACTACTTATGAAGAAGCCTTCAATTCGAATTTTGAAGTGTGATGTGACATCGATTAATCCATTTGAGTTACGCCCTGTTTCTGGGGGAGTACTACTCCAGGCAACAGATTTAATTGATGCTGATGGTGATTTTCCAGTGAATTGGAAACAGGTAAGTGGCCAGCCAGTAGATGCGCAGACTATGAAGGATCTTGAGTTTGCGTGGAGAAGTGTTCGTTCTGTAAAGAGCAACGCGATTTTGTTAGCAAAATCTACGGCTTCAGTTGGAATTGGAATGGGACAGGTCAACCGCGTTGATTCTGCCCGCCTTGCTGTTTCTCGTGCCGGCGATCGTGTTAAGGGATCGGTTGCTGCAAGTGATGCTTTCTTCCCATTTGCTGATGGGCTGCAGATCTTGATTGATGCTGGAGTAACAGCTGTAGTCCAACCTGGCGGAAGTGTGCGCGATGAAGAGGTTATTGCCGCTGCACAA
>JBIILL010000128.1:0-2631 GCA_044232665.1 Candidatus Planktophila sp.
GCGGTTTACTTTCTGTTGCACTGTTCCCGCGGATTGCTCCGGGTGGGAGTTACCCACCGCCTTGCTCTGCGAAGTCCGGACTTTCCTCGGTGTCTTGCGACAACGCGGTGATCCGGGCGACTCTTCTGTGTAAAGGATAGGGGAGATGTAGGAGTTCTTGTAATCCCTTTAAAAATAGGCCACAGTTCACGGATGCAAACGGGCCGCAGCGTTGTTTACGCTAAAAATGGTGGAGCTGCAGCAAGCCAGCCATTGGCTGTGAGCGCAGCAATTTCAATTCTAAAACAAGGCGGATCTTTCATTGATGCCGCAATCGCACTCAGCGCAGTCATCTGTGTTGTTGAACCTGGTGCTTCTCACCTAGGCGGCGATGCATTCCTTGTTACCCACCATGCGGCAAGTAAAACAAACCTTGCATTTAATGGCAGTGGTGAAGGTTCACACGCTGCAACACCTGATGCATATAAAGATGGAATTCCGCTGCATGGATATAAGTCAGGAACTGTTCCTGGCTTAGTCTCAACTTGGTTTGAAGCACATGGACGCTACGGCAAGTTACCCATGGCAACACTTTTAGAACATGCAATTGATTACGCAGAGAATGGCTTTCCTGCAAATGCAGGTTTTGTTAAGAGAATTGCTGGTCACTTAGCACTTACTCCAGATACTCACGTCTTTAAAGATATGGGTATCGATGTCAATGTGAAGATCGGTGATGTAGTCGTTCAGAAAAATCTTGCGAAATCTTTACGCGAGATTGCAACAGGTGGACGAGCAGCCTTCTACGAAGGTCGAATTGCCCAGCAACTCATTAAGGGCTCTGATGGTTGGTTTAACGCAAAAGATTTGAAAGCTCATACAACCAGAGTGCTTGATCCACTATCAATCAAGTATCGCGATCTAACAATTTATGGACAGCCTCCCCCAACCCAAGGCATGATCTTGATGGAAGAGCTTTTGCTCAATGAGCGCTTTGATATTGCAGCTTTGTCTGAAGTAGACCGGATTCACGTTGGTGTGGAATCAAAGAAGCTTGGTTTTGCTGATAGAAATGCAATCTTGGGTGACCCGGAATTTATCGATGTGAATGTCCAGAAGATCTTGTCCAAGGAAAATATCGAGGCCAGATTAAAGCAAATTTCCATGGACTCTTCTTTAACTGACATCGCACCGGTATCTGAAGGCAGCGATACAACCTACTTTTTAGTCGCAGACAAAGATGGCAACGCTGTTTCTTGGATTCAATCTGTCTTTCATGGCTTTGGTAGCTCATGGATCATTCCTGAAACAGGAATACTTCTTAACAATCGTTTAACTGGATTTTCATTAGATCCTGCTTCACCTAACATCATTGCACCGGGCAAGCGTCCTGCACACACATTAAATGCCTTTACCGTTGTTAATCCCGATGGCACTTTGCACATAGTCGGCGGCACACCTGGTGCAAATATTCAGGTGCAAACAAACTTGCAGTTGATAGTAAATCTCGTTGATTTGAAGATGAATGTGCAAGAAGCAACAGAGGCACCACGCTGGCAGCACTTAAACGCGCCTGGTCAAAGCTCTGATGAAGAAACTGGCACCGGTGTTCTTGAGATTGAAAACCGAGTTCCAACTGCTGTGTTGGATCAATTGCGAGCAAAGGGACATGATGTGAGGCCACTTGCTGCATGGGGACATGGTTCATCTGTGCAATTAATGAAGGTGTTACCTAATGGAACCTTTGCTTTTGGTTCAGACCCTCGTTGCGAGGGTCACGCTTCAGGTATTTAGAGCGAAGCGAATGCTTCTTCAAGGACACTTAAGGCATCCTTTAGAAGCTCATCTGTAATAACAATTGGTGGCAAGAAGCGCACAACATTTGAGTAAGTACCAGCTGTAAGAACTAGAACACCCTTGCTCTGGCAATACTTCACTACTGCGTTCATCGCTGCAGTGTTAGGTGTCTTTGTGCCTGGCTCAACTAACTCAATTGCTTGCATAGCGCCGCGACCACGAACTTCACCGATTACTGGGTACTTTGCTTGCAATGCACGCAGTGACTCACCAAGAATCTTTCCAATGTGATTTGCTCGCTCGACTAGCTTTTCAGCTTCGATAGTCTCAAAAACTCCAAGCGCTGCAGCACATGCCAGTGGATTTCCACCGTATGTTCCACCAAGACCTGAAACGTGGACTGAGTCCATGATCTCTGCGCGGCCTGTGACGCCTGCAAGTGGAAGTCCACCTGCAATGCCCTTAGCAACAACAATCATGTCTGGAACAACGTTTTCGTTCTCAACAGCAAACATGTTTCCTGTACGAGCAAAACCGGTCTGAACTTCATCAGCGATGAAGATAATGCCGTTATCTGTTGAGTACTTAGACAGTGCTGGCAAGAAACCCTTTGGTGGGACGATAAATCCACCCTCACCCTGAATTGGCTCGATAAGAATTGCAGCGACGTTATGCGCACCGATTTCCTTATCAATCTTGTGAGTGATCATTTCGATTGCATCTTGCGTAATAGTTGCCTGATCGCCAACCCAATGGAATGAGTAAGGCATTGGCACCCGATATACCTCAGGTGCAAATGGACCGAAGCCTTCCTTGTATGGCATGTTCTTTGCAGTAAGTGCCATCGTTAAGTTT
>JBIILL010000052.1:0-8107 GCA_044232665.1 Candidatus Planktophila sp.
AACCTAGTCTGGTAGAAATCAAAGTAGCCATATCTTCTGGCGCAGCAGTAACCAAATAAACTTCAACTCCATTTGCAATATGCGTTTGGGCTATGTCAATTGTTCCTTGCCACATTGCAGGAGAAACAAACTCGTCATAAATTTGTTGTGCAATCGCTTCAATGTCTTTAACGTTATGTCCACCAATAAAATCCGTTGCTGCAGATTGAAAGCGTGCGATCTCTTCTTTGTTTTCTTTTCCCGTTAAGCGAAATCTCAGGTTGGCTAATACAAAACGTGAAATGTCCTTCTTGGTGAAGTAACCGCGCTGGTACATGCCGCGGCCCAAGAAATAAATGGTTGAGCCACGTATAAGCGTGTTGTCGACATCAAAGAAGGCAGCTCTTTTACCTGTGAGTGCCATGTCACTACCTTACCGATAGACGCGGATTAGGAACGCTTTATGCTTTACCAATGAGTTCAACAGTGCACGTGCTCCGCCACGGAGAAGTCCACAATCCTGACAAGATTTTGTATGGTCGCCAACCTGGCTGGCGTTTATCTGATCGAGGGCAAGAGATGGCTCGCACAATTGGTGAGTGGTCTAAGGCTCTAGATTTGGGTGCGCTTCACGTATCACCCTTGCAACGCGCACAAGAAACCGCCGCTCCTATTGCTGCTGCCCACAACATTTCTATTACAACTGACGAACGTCTCATTGAGGCCGCAAATATTTTTGAAGGAAAACCATTTGGTGTCGGCGATGGGGTTTTACGTCACCCTGCTGCATGGAAGCACTTATGGAATCCATGGAAGCCATCATGGGGTGAGCCATATGATGAACAAATCAATCGCATGCTTGCAGCAATCTTTGCAGCTCGGGATGCAGCTAATGGGAAAGATGCAATATGTGTTTCACACCAGTTACCGATTTGGATCTTGAGAAGTGCGATTGAAAACCGTCGCCTATTACATGATCCTCGCAAACGCGAGTGCACACTTGCATCAGTAACTAGTGTTCACTTTGATGATGAGGGATTTATTTCAGGTCTAACCTATTCTGAGCCAGCACGCCACCTACTGCCCGAAAATAAGTAATGAAGAAATTTGCACTCCTGATTGCATTGGCAATTGCACTTACCGGGTGTGGCGGGGGAGGAACTTCTTCGGCTGAAGAAAGTTTTGTCTCAGGAGATGGATCGGTAACATTCATAAAGATTGAAGATAGAAAAATTGCTCCAGCAATCACTGGCTTAACTCTGTCTGGTACTAATTACACATACACAAAAGACAAGGTTGCCGTTGTTAATGTATGGGCATCGTGGTGTTCACCGTGTCGCGCTGAAGCACCGATACTTGTTTCATTGGCAAACAAATATACAGATGTTGAATTTATTGGAATTTTAACTCGCGACAATCCTGCAAACGCCGAAGCTTTTGAACGACGATTTAAAATCCCGTATCCAACTGTTATCGATGACTCCATCTTGATCGGATTTAAGGGTTCATTACCTGCAAATGCCATCCCATCGACGGTAATTCTGGATAAGCAAGGACGTGTAGCTGCACGTATTTCAGGCGTGGTTACGGTGGCTTCATTAACCCAGCTGATTGAAAGGGTGAGCGCCGAATGAAAGAGTTCTTTGTAGAGCAGATATTTTCTGGCGTTCTTGTAGCAGCGTTTCCTTTTGCATTTATCGCAGGAATAATCTCTTTCTTGTCACCATGCGTTCTGCCATTGGTGCCTGGTTATCTCTCATTTGCCGCTGGATTTTCAGTAAGCAGAGGCAAAGTCTTTCTAGGTTCACTTTTATTCGTTCTAGGCTTTAGCGCAGTTTTTGTTTCATACGGTGCGGTGTTTGGTGGTTTGGGAAATCAACTCTCTGCCAACGAAGAGATCATCTCTAGAGTTCTTGGCGTAATTACAATCTTTTTAGGTTTTATTTTCTACGGACGTTTCCCATTTTCTCCAACGATTAGACCAAAAATGCGGACAACCGGTGGACTGCTCGGTGCACCTCTACTTGGTGTGTTGTTTGGAATTGGATGGACACCATGTATTGGACCTGCATTAGCGGCGGTCCAGACTCTGGCTTTCCAAGAATCAAGTGCGGTGCGCGGAGCAGTGCTCTCCTTTGGTTACTGCTTAGGCCTAGGACTTCCATTTATTCTCTCAGGATTGTCTCTAGATAAATCTGCCAAGCTGCGTTCAATTATTTACCGTAGAGGCGATCTCATTTCAAAAACCGGCGGAATCTTTTTGATTGCAATCGGAGTACTTCAGGTTCTTGGTTTCTGGGGTCAGTTATTGAATTCAATGCGTTCACTAATTTCTGATTTCATTCCGGTGATTTAATGAGCCAACAAACTGAGCTTCCAGAGTTAGATAGCGTTGGTGTTTTGCGTTATGCATGGCGCCAGCTAACCAGCATGCGCACGGCGTTGATTCTCTTGTTAATGCTCGGGGTCGCATCTATTCCTGGTTCATTAGTTCCTCAACGCACGCAAAACCCAATACAGGTGGGTCAGTACTTTAAGGATTCGCCAGAGCTTGCCCGCTGGATGGATCGTTTTTATCTATTTGATGTTTATGGATCACCTTGGTTTAGCGCTATTTATATCCTTCTATTTATATCTTTAATTGGCTGTGTCTTGCCTCGAACAATTGAGCATTTCCATGCCGCGCGTGCTTTTCCGCCCGCAACACCTAAGAACCTGTCGCGAATGGAACATCATTCAACATGGACACCTAACGGAACAGAATTAGACGCGGCTCGGGCATGGTTTAAGTCAAAACGCTTTAGAGTCTTAGAAAAAGATGGATCTATTTCTGCCGAAAAGGGTTTTACTCGCGAAACCGGAAACCTATTTTTTCACTTAGCGCTCATCCTTGTTTTGTTAGGGATTAGTTTTAGCTCACTGCTTGGTATGCGTGGTGAGGCAATCATTAATGTTGGTGAAAGATTTGTTAATACACCAACTAGTTATGACACATTGACTTATGGAAAATTGTATAAAGATGCAAATCTGCCTGCATTTATGTTGACCGTAAATAAGTTTGATGCACAGTACAATCTTGAAACTAGTGCGCCCGAAGATTACACATTAAATGTTTCATTGCTGCGTGATGATCAAACAGTAATCGAAGAGAAAGTCATCAAAGTTAATAGCCCTATGACAATCGGAAGTACGCGAATTTACTTGCAAGCAAATGGCTATTCACCTGTTGTAACTGTTAGAGATTCCAAGGGTGATATTGCCTTCCAAGGCCCTGTTCCATTCTTGCCGCAGGATTTAAATCTTCGATCGATAGGTGCAATAAAAGTTCCAGATGCAGTTCCACAGATTGGATTTGTTGGTTCTTTTGTTCCGACATATGTTCGTGATGTAAATGGCGGCGGCGCATTGAGTGCTTTCCCTAAGGCACTAGATCCGCGCTTGTTGTTGGCAGCTTGGGCGGGCGATTTAGGCTTGGATTCAGGTGTTCCGCAATCTGTGTACAGAATTGATACCTCAAAGATGCTGCAGGTTGGTCTTAAGTCTTTAAAGCCAGGAGAAATCTTTGATTATCCAGGCGGATCGATCACATTTGAAGGCTATCTCCAATGGGTCAACCTTAACTTCGTGGCAGATCCTGGAAAGAAATTCGCATTGTTGGGCGGTATCGTTGCCATCCTTGGCTTACTTGCATCACTATTTACGCGCAGACGTCGTATTTGGATTCGAGTTGAGTCACAGGTAGAGGTTGCTGGATTAGCCAAAAATGGCGCACCAGGACTAGATGTCGAAATAGAACAGTTTGTTCGGATGCTAAAGGGAGAGAAATAGATGTCACGTTCGTGGGCTTTTGCGTCAAACTATTTCGTTTACTCTGCCATGGCTGTCTACACATTAGCATTTTTAGCTCATGCAATAGAGACAGCATGGGCGGTAAAAGTCCCCAATGACACAACAAAAACCTTGGATTATAAGCGCACCGAAAAAGTAGCACGCATCGCTACAGCGATGATGGTTTTAGGTTTCATTCTTTTGTTTGCAGGAGTGATCACTCGAGGGATTTCAGCTGGTCGTGTGCCATGGGGAAATATGTATGAGTTTTCTATTACAGGTGCTCTTGCATTTACAGGTGCATATCTTGGTGCGTTACGTAAATATGATCTTCGTTGGTTAGGTTTACTCGTTTCGATCTCAGCATTATTAACTCTAGGAACTGCTGTAACCGTTTTGTATGTGCCAAGTGCGCCGCTAGTTCCAGCGCTAAAGTCACCATGGTTAGTAATTCACGTTTCCACTGCAATTATTTCAGGTGGCGTGTTCTTGTTAGCAAATGTAATTGCAGCAGCTTATTTGTATCTAGATAAGATGGAATCAAATGGTGAGCGAACAGCCTGGGCCAAGAGACTTCCTTCATTAGAACTTCTTGACCAATTGTCCTATCGACTAGTTGCATTTGTATTTCCACTGTGGACTTTTTCAGTTATTGCAGGAGCGATCTGGGCAGAGAGTGCCTGGGGTCGTTACTGGGGCTGGGATCCAAAAGAGACCTGGGCATTTATTACATGGGTGGCGTATGCGGCTTACTTACATGCGCGTGTAACTATTGGTTGGCGCGGACGCAGAGCTGCTTGGTTGTGTTTATTTGCAGGTTCTACATTCTTGTTTAACTATGTGTACGTCAATATCTGGGGAAGTGGAAAGCACACCTACTCAGGTCTCTAAAGCTTTCCCAAGAAATCCGGATCATCATCTGGCGGCAAGATACGTCGCTTAGGAGATTTACGTCCCTTTGGCTTGTTTCGTCCAGCAATTAAATATGCAATAGGACCAATTGCAAGTGCCTGTGGGCCAAGAATAATTATTAAAAGTAGCCATCCCCATTTTGGGAGCGTTTTGATTTGGGATTCATCAGTTCGTGCGCAATCGATTAACGCATAAATTGTTAACCCAAAGACCAAGATGAGTGGAAGAACCCGTGACATGAACTTATTGTATCGCTAAGGCAAGGGCAAAGACTATGGCAAACATAAGTTGAAGCTTGCCAGTTCGGCCAAGAACAGGAATTAAGTCTTTCCCAGAAACACCGCTGAGAATTAACTTTGAAATTGAGTAACTCATGGGCGCAACCAGCAGAGTCAGTAACGCAGTTGGAACAAGGGTCGCTAGCGCTGCCACGTGGGCTAAGAGTAAGAGTGAAACAAATAATTGGCGGGCCTTTGTATCTCCAAGACGGACCGCAATAGTTCTCTTTCCGACTAGTTCATCTTGCGCACGATCTCGAATGTTGTTTATTTCCAAGATCGCACAGGCAAGGGCACCCATTGGAATTGCGACAATAAAACTGAGGACAGTTAGATTTTCTGTTTGAACGTAATACGTACCCATGGTTGCAACTAATCCAAAGAAGACAAAGACTGAAATTTCCCCTAGGCCGCTATATCCATAAGGATTCTTACCGCCGGTGTATCCCCATGCTGCAGCAATCGCCAGTACTCCAATCAGAATAAGTAGTGGTGAAGTAAGCAGGGATAACCAAACACCAGCAACGCTTGCGATTGCAAAAGAAATAAAGGCGGCGTTCTTAACCGCTTTAGCCGATGCCAACCCACTCGCTACTAACCGCGTTGGGCCAACCCTGTTCTCATCTGTTCCCTTAACACCATCGCTGTAGTCATTGGCGTAGTTGACGCCAACCTGCAGCCACACAGCAACCTTGAGCGCTAAAGCTGCACGAAACCAATTGAAATCTGATCCCGCCAATGCAGATGCAACTACTACTGGTGCAATAGCTGCAGACAGAGTGCGGGGACGTGCACCCAGCACCCACTTATTCATTCGCAATACCTTTCGCCAAACTCTTTCGATCGATCTTGCCAATACCTAGCAATGGTAACGAAGTCATGCGATGTATGCCTTTTGGTTTTGCAAATCCACCAAGATCATTTTCAAGATGTGCAGCAATTTGATCATCGCTAATTGTTCCAACAACTGCAAGTTGCAAACTCTGTCCCCACTGTGGATCTTCACTTGCAAACGCCGCAAATTGCACATCTGGAAAGGCAAGACTGAGTGAATTTTCAATAGCGTTAAGTGAAAGATTTTCTCCACCAGAGATAATGACATCGTCAGATCTTCCAATTATAACTAGATGATTATTGTCGTATTCACCTAGATCATTAGTTTCAAACCAGCCATCATCAACTGCAACAGAGGAGGCAAGGACTGAACCTTTGATAAAAATTTTGCCATTTCGAATTTCAATCTCTACACCATCAAGTGCCGTGCCGTCATAAACACATCCACCACATGTCTCGGTCATTCCATAAGTTGTGATGACTTTAATTCCTGCTAGCTCGGCTTGGTTTCGCAATGATTGCGATAGCGCAGCTCCGCCTACTAAGACTGCCTTGGCTGATTTAAGGTGACTCAGTAAACGTTGATCACCATTTAATGCACGGAACAATTGTGTTGGAACAATTGCGGTGTAGTCAGCTTTTGGATAGTCACCATCAAAATCATGCAGATCAATTGGTGTTGTTCCCAGTTCCATTGAACGCACAACTACATTTACTGCAGCGATGTGAGTTAGTGGTAGTAAGAGTGACCAAGTCTGGCCAGATTGTGCGCCAATAAATTTATTGGAAGCTCGCGCAGATGAAATGAGGGCAGTTGAACTCAGTAAAACTTCTTTGGATGTGCCGGTTGTTCCAGATGTTCCGATCGCAACGGCGGCATAGCTCGGAGCATGTTCTGATGAGATCTCTCCGAAACCAAGGGTGGGGCCATCGCCCACGAGGGCTGCTGTGATTTCTCTCGCTAGTTGGGAGATTTCGCATGCAGGGCTGACCCGCAGAATTTTTCGTTGTGACGAGGTATCCATTGCCACCGTAGGCTATCGCTAGCAACGACGATGGAGGAAATGTGAGCAAGCCGATCAAGCGCGAATTTGGTAGTCGAGAGATTCCACAGTGGGTCACAGCACCCGGCGGAGAAGACTTTGTAGATATCAAATATCAAATGGGCGATGGCATCGCCAAGATTACGATCAATCGCCCACAGGTTCGTAATGCATTTCGCCCCCAAACAATTATTGAATTAATCGAAGCATTTAATTTAGCGCGCGACAATGAAGAAGTCGGCGTCATTATCTTTACTGGTGAAGGCACAGAAGCCTTTTGTTCAGGCGGAGACATAAGTGTTCGTGGTGATGATGGATATCTAGGTGATGACAAGTTAGCCAAAAAAGGAATCGGTCGCCTCAATGTTCTAGATCTTCAAGTGCAGATTCGTCGCACACCAAAACCAATTGTTGCAATGGTTGCTGGTTGGGCAATTGGTGGTGGACATGTATTACATGTTGTCTGCGATCTAACAATTGCTGCTGATAATGCAAAGTTTGGTCAGACTGGACCGATGGTTGGATCTTTTGATGGTGGTTATGGTGCTGGATTATTAGCAGCACATGTTGGCCAAAAGAAGGCCCGTGAGATTTGGTTTATGACACGCGAATACGATGCTCAAGAAGCGTTGAATATGGGACTTGTTAATACTGTTGTGCCAATTGCTGAATTAGAAGCTGAAACTGTTTCTTGGTGCCGAGAGATGCTTCGCAACTCTCCAATGGCGCTACGTTTGCTAAAGGCAAGTTTGAACGCTGCCACAGATGGTCTTGCAGGGGTGCAACAACTTGCAGGAGATGCAACCTTGTTGTTCTACATGACAGAAGAAGGCCAAGAGGGTCGCGATGCCTATAAAGAAAAGCGCGCACCTGATTTTGGAAAGTTTCCAAAGCGCCCATAATCCATGGATCAATTGCTTCTAGAGACATTGCGTGTAGTTGCGCTGCCAATGAAAACTAATTTTCGTGGCGTTACTGTTCGTGAAGTTGCTTTAATTCAGGGTGAATATGGCTGGGGGGAGTTCTCACCATTTCTTGAGTATGACGATGCTGAATCTGCGCCATGGTTAGCCTGCGCCATAGAAGCGGCAACCCAGCCAAAACCAAAGCTATTTCGCACCGAGGTTACTGTTAATGGAACGATCCCAGCGCTAAACGATAGAGAAGAATTAGAAAGAGTGGTCAATTCTTTTCCCGGCGTTACAACTTTTAAAGTAAAAGTAGGAAGTAATG
>JBIILL010000129.1:0-2625 GCA_044232665.1 Candidatus Planktophila sp.
CTTGAAAGTCATAGAACTCTTCAGCTTCAACATCGGCAATAAGTTGTGGGACTACATCATCATCTTTTTCTCGCCATGCCGATAACAAGTGCTCCAGAGCACCGGATGCACCTTCGGCAGCATCATTCCAGCCAGTAAAAGCGATGATCATCACTGGATCGCGCAGCAGCGGTATGTTATGAATCTCCACGAAAGCAACCTTACGGTAACCTTCGTCAGATGAACACGCCGAAAAAAGCTGATGGATTGCTGCGGCGTACCCTTTCTGAGCGGGTAGTTATCGCTGATGGGGCTATGGGAACGATGCTGCAGGCGGCTAATCCCTCTCTTGAAGATTTCCAAAATCACGAAGGCTGTAACGAAATTCTCAACGTCAGTCGCCCAGACATTGTTCGATCAGTCCATGACGAGTATTTGGCTGCAGGGGTTGATGCAATTGAAACAAATACCTTTGGCGCTAACTGGTCCAACTTGGCCGATTATGGAATTGAAGATCGAATTTACGAACTTGCATTTGCAGGTGGAAAAATCGCTCGTGAAGCTGCTGATGCTTTTTCAACACCTGACAAGCCACGCTTTGTATTGGGCTCACTAGGCCCAGGAACGAAATTACCAAGTCTTGGTCACACAACCTATGACAATCTCAAGCTCGCTTACTACACAGCAGCTAAGGGTTTGGCAGATTCAGGCTGTGACGCATTACTTGTCGAGACATCACAAGATTTATTGCAGGTAAAAGCGGCGGTAAATGGTTGCCGCGAAGCGATTAATGAAGCTGCACACGACATTGTGTTGATCGCACAGGTAACAGTTGAAACAACAGGCACAATGTTGATGGGCTCGGAAATCGGAGCCGCTCTGAACGCACTTGAACCGATGGGAATTGACTTAATTGGTCTGAATTGTGCAACTGGACCAGCTGAGATGTCTGAGCATCTTCGTTATTTGAGTAAGAACGCAAATATTGGAATATCAGTAATGCCTAACGCTGGATTGCCACAACTTGGACCAAATGGAGCTACCTATCCATTAAATCCCGACGAGCTAGCAACGGCGCTCGATGGATTCGTAACTGATTATGGAATTTCATTAGTAGGTGGTTGCTGTGGAACTACCCCTGCGCACCTAGCGTCGGTGGTGGCAAAGCTCAGTAAAAGAAAGATTTCACAGCGCACTCCAGCACTTGACCCAGGTGCTTCGTCGCTGTATCAATACGTTCCTTTTAGACAGGATCAAACTTATCTCGCAATCGGAGAACGGACCAATGCAAACGGATCTCGCGCATTTCGTGATGCGCTGCTAGCTGAAGATTGGGAGAAGTGCGTAGAAATCGCACGTGACCAAATTCGAGATGGCGCGCACATGCTCGATTTATCTGTTGATTATGTCGGTCGAGATGGCGCAGCAGACATGAGTCAGATTGCATCTCGTTTTGCAACAGCAAGTACATTACCAATCGTTCTGGATTCAACCGAACCGGCTGTTATAAAAGCGGGCTTGGAGCATCTTGGTGGTCGATGCGTAATTAACTCTGTCAACTACGAAGACGGAGATGGACCAACTTCTAGATTTGCAAAGATTATGCCTTTGGTAAAAGAGCATGGAGCAAGTGTTGTCGCATTAACAATTGATGAAGAAGGACAGGCACGAGATGCAGAATGGAAATTGCGCATTGCACGCCGACTGATAAATGATTTACATAATAACTGGGGCATGAATGTTGGCGATATCTTGATTGACTGCCTTACATTCCCGATCGCGACGGGTCAGGAAGAGACTCGAAAAGACGGAATCGAAACGATCGATGCCATTAAGAGGCTCAAAATTGAATTCCCAGAGGTGCAGACAACTCTTGGCGTAAGTAACGTTTCATTCGGATTGAACCCAGCCGCCCGCGTTGTACTTAACTCTGTTTTCTTGCATGAATGCGTCCAAGCAGGTCTTGATTCAGCCATTGTTCACCCATCAAAGATCACACCAATGGCCCGAATAGATGATCGTCAGAAGCAGGTAGCCCTGGATCTTGTGTACGATCGTAGAGTTTTTGATGGCGATGAATGCACCTACGATCCACTGCAAGAGTTCTTGCAGATGTTTGATGGCGTTGAGCTTGCCACTAGTAAAAATGCTCGTGCAGAAGCACTTGCGGCATTGCCTTTATTTGACAGATTACAACGTCGAATTATCGATGGCGAAAAAGTTGGTTTAGAAGATGATCTCAAAGCCGCTATGGCTGAAGGCACGCCACCTCTAGAAATTATCAACTCTCACTTGCTAGAAGGGATGAAGGTTGTTGGTGAGCTGTTCGGTAAGGGCGAAATGCAGTTGCCATTCGTTCTACAAAGCGCAGAAGTTATGAAGACGGCTGTTGCGATGCTCGAGCCATTCATGGAAAAAACTGGTGATGCTGGTCGCGGAACTATGCTCCTTGCAACAGTTCGTGGAGATGTTCACGATATCGGAAAAAACCTCGTCGATATTATTTTGACTAACAATGGGTACCGCGTCGTCAACATTGGTATCAAGCAGACGATTAATCAAATCATAGATGGTGCAACAGATAGCAATGCTGATGCCATTGGTATGAGTGGGTTGCTAGTTAAATCAACTGTCATCATGAAGGAA
>JBIILL010000053.1:0-8101 GCA_044232665.1 Candidatus Planktophila sp.
CTGCTTCATCATCTTTTGCGCCGCAGAGAAACGATCCACCAGATTGTTTACATCTGAGACCTTTCGGCCTGAGCCAAGTGCGATCCGTGCTCTACGAGAACCATTTAACACCTTCGGATCCCGGCGCTCTGTGGGAGTCATTGATTGCACAATTGCCTTTGTGCGCACTATCTCGCCCTCATCAAGGTTTTCAATCTGCTTTTTCATCGCACCAGCACCCGGCAACATCCCAAGTATCTTGGACATGTTTCCCATTTTAGACATTGCCTGCAGTTGCTCTAAAAAATCCTCTAATGTGAAATCTTCTCCACTGACAAACTTTGCCTCTAACTTTGCTGAAGTATCTGTATCAAAAGCTTTCTTAGCCTGCTCTGCCAATGTTGCAACATCGCCTAGACCTAAAATTCGAGAAGCCATGCGCTCTGGGTAGAAAATATCAAACTCGTGCACTTTCTCACCAGTTGAAGCAAACATGATCGGGCGCTTTGTCATCGAGGCGATAGAAAGGGCTGCACCACCTCTGGCATCACCATCGAGCTTTGTTAGCACTACGCCGTCAAAACCAACGCCATCTAAGAAGGCTTGAGATGTTCTAACAGCATCCTGGCCCATCATTGCATCGACAACAAACAAGATTTCGTCAGGATTAACAGCATCTCGAATATCAGATGCTTGCTTCATTAAATCTGCATCAACACCTAAACGACCTGCGGTATCAACGATGACCATGTTGTACTGCTTAGATTTTGCAAACTCAATACCTGCCTTTGCAACCTTCACAGGATCGCCTTGCCCATTACCTAGTTCAGGTGCAAAGACAGGAACATTGACTGATTCACCAACGACCTGCAACTGTGTAACAGCATTAGGGCGTTGTAGATCTGATGCAACCAAGAGCGGTGTATTTCCTTGATCTGCATAAAACTTCGCAAGCTTTCCGGCCAAAGTAGTTTTACCAGCACCCTGCAAGCCGGCAAGCATGATCACAGTAGGTGGATTCTTAGCAAAGCGAACTCTGCGGGCCTGTCCCCCAAGGATTTCAATCAGACTTGAGTTAACAATCTCAAAGATCGCATTTGCTTGATTGGAACCCGACTGCATTGTTGGCAAAGCGTCCAAAGATTTCTGCCGAATATCTGCAATGAAATCATCAACAACAGATAGTGCAACATCGGATTCCAACAGGGCTTGGCGGATTTCCTCGCAGGTAGTTTCGATGTCTGAGGATGAGATCTTGCCGCGTGAGCGAAGTGAAGAGAACGCTCCGCTAAAGCGAGATGTCAGGGACTCAAACATAAGAACCGAAGAGTACTTCAACCCCTACTAAATTGCTTCAGAGCCTCGTTCTCCAGTACGAACGCGAATCACTTGGTCAACTGGTGATGTCCAAACCTTTCCATCACCGATTGAGCCAGTTGAAGCCACCTTCACAATCACATCGACAATGGCCTCGGCATCCTCATCATTGACGAGTACCTCGAGGCGTACCTTTGGAATTAGATCAACGGTGTATTCAGCACCCCGATACACCTCCGTGTGTCCGCCTTGGCGACCAAAGCCACTTGCTTCTGAAACTGTCATTCCCGTTATCCCTGCACCTTGAAGCGCATTTTTAATCTCGTCTAACTTAAACGGTTTAATTATCGCGGTAATAAGTTTCATTCTTATGCCCCTCTCGAGAATTCAAAGACACTACCCTGACTATTATCTGACAACTCATATGCAGGCTCGGCATGTATGGCAATGTCGATACCTGTGAGCTCTTGATTTTCTGTGATTCTGAAACCAATTGTCAGATCTACAATTTTTCCAATAACCAAAGTCGCTACAAATGAATAGATAAGTACCGCTGCGGCACCAACAGTTTGCTTCACAAGTTGTTCTGTTCCACCACCGTTGAATAGGCCAACATCCACACCCACAAAGCCGATCATGATTGTGCCCACGATTCCACCTACAAGGTGAACCGCAACAACATCTAGTGAATCGTCATAACCCAACATAAATTTGAGCCCTACAGAAAGTGCGCAAAGACCGCCGGCAGCTGCACCGATCAATAGTGCGCCACTTGCCCCGACAAAAGCACAAGCTGGGGTAATTGCAACAAGTCCTGCAACTACACCTGATGCTGCACCAAGGCTTGTTGCATGGCCATCACGAAGCTTTTCAACTAGAAGCCATGCAAGTACAGCCGCTGTGGTGGCACCAATCGTATTGAGTAGAGCCAAACCTGCAGTTCCATTTGATGCAATTGCTGATCCAGCATTAAAACCAAACCAACCAAACCAAAGAAGTGCTGCACCAAGCATTACCAAAGGCAAGCTGTGTGGACGCATCGGAACTTTTCCAAAGCCGACACGCTTTCCAAGAATGAAAGCAAGTGCTAATCCAGCAGCACCCGCGTTGATGTGAACAGCAGTTCCGCCAGCAAAATCTAGAGCGCCTAAATCATTTGCGATCCAGCCACCGGTCTTTGCTACAAAGTCATCGAATGCGAAAACCCAGTGTGCAACTGGGAAGTAAACAAGCGTTGCCCAGATCCCGGCAAATACCATCCATGCGCCAAACTTTGCACGATCTGCAATTGAACCTGAAATCAGTGCAACAGTAATTGCAGCGAAGATTCCCTGGAATGCGACAAAGACCGCAGCTGGAATAGTTCCAATCAACGCTGTCGAGTTATCTAAACCTTTTAAGAATGTGAACTGGCCGATATCCCCAATCAGACCCATTCCCCCAACAGAGTCTCCGAACACCATTGAAAAACCAAAGGCGATCCACAAGACAAAGACAATTGCGAGTGCACCAAATGACATCATCATCATATTAAGTACGCTCTTCACACGAACCATGCCACCGTAAAACAGTGCCAGGCCCGGGATCATTAGAACGACCAAGCCGGTACTTATTAACATCCAGGCTGTGTCGCCAGAATTCAAAACAGTCTCTTCCATAGTTGCATCTACTTTCATAAAGGTTTAGAAAAGTTCTCGCCCTTGAGATGGCCAAACCTTCTAGCAGCGCAGTTACGAAATATCGCTCTTACGGTTTCAGGGGCATGACAAAATCCCTTTATTTGTTACATCTGGGTTACGACAGCAGCCCCTTGATGTAGCTCTGAGCGTCAAAGAGGGCAAAGTCGGACTCAGATTCGCCCGTGCCCACCCATTTAATCGGAATTCCCAATTCTGCCTCGATGGCAAGGGCCACCCCACCCTTGGCACTTCCATCCAACTTTGTTAAAACAATTCCCGTGACATCAACACACTCGGTAAATATCTTCGCCTGTTGTAATCCGTTTTGACCCGTTGTCGCATCAATAACCAACAAAACCTCATTTATTGGCGAAACTTTTTCGACCACGCGCTTTACCTTGCTCAGCTCTGCCATCAAATCGTTTTTGTTGTGTAAACGTCCTGCAGTATCAATAATAAAAATATCACTTGCAGAATCATGGGCGCTCTTTGCTCCATCAAATGCGACAGATGCAGGATCACCATTGTCTTTTCCTGAAATTACAAGCACTCCAATACGGCTCCCCCAGGTTTTTAACTGATCAACGGCGGCAGCACGGAAAGTGTCTCCTGCTGCTAGTACGACACTTTTGCCGCTCTTCTTGTAATACGAGGCAAGTTTTGCAACAGATGTAGTTTTACCCGTTCCGTTAACACCCACGACCATGATTGTGGTTGTTCCACTCACCACTACAGGTTCATGAGAATTCTTTGAAAGATTTGATGTCAAAATCTCAATCAGCGCTAGCTCTGCGTTATCACTTTTAACCTTCTTAGCAGCCTCTAAGAAATTCTTAGTCAGAGTTGGACCAAGGTCAGATGCTAATAGTTCTTGTTCTAATTCAGCCCAATCGGCAGGTGAAAAATCATTTGTGCCTTTTATCGTGGCGATGAACTTACTAAAAAGACCCATCGAACTAAACCTTAGCTAGCGTCAGATTCGCGCAGGCGCTGTGAAATAACTTCGGTAACACCGTCACCACGCATCGTCACGCCATAGAGAGCATCTGCAATTTCCATTGTGCGCTTTTGGTGAGTAATGATGATCAACTGTGAGCTTGCTCGAAGCTCTTCCAAAACAACAAGTAAGCGTCCGAGGTTGACATCATCCAGTGCTGCTTCGACCTCATCTAGAACATAGAAAGGACTTGGGCGGGCCTTAAAGATTGCAATTAACATGGCAACGGCTGTTAGAGACTTCTCGCCACCTGACAACAGTGAAAGACGCTTAATGCGCTTTCCTGGTGGGCGCGCTTCCACATCAACACCAGTTGTTAATGGGTTATCTGGATCGGTAAGGATCAAACGTCCATCTCCACCTGGGAACAGGCGAGCAAAAATATCCTCGAAGTGCTTGGCAGTTTCTGTGAATGCCTCCATAAAGATTGATTGAACGCGATCATCAACCTCTTTAATAATGTCCAGCAAATCCTTTTTAGTGTTCTTGAGATCCTCAAGCTGCTCAGCAAGGAACTTAAGTCGCTCTTCCAGTGATGTGAACTCCTCGAGTGCAAGTGGATTGATCTTGCCTAGTAGGTTCAGTGATCGTTCCGCAGATGCCAGACGCTTTTCTTGCTGATCACGACGATATGGAACTAACTCAGTTGCAACAATTTCGCCTTCGTCGGTCTCGTGGAATGTTGGAACATCATTATCTGGACCGTATTCGTTGACCAAAGTTGTTGTATCAATTCCAAACTCTTCAACAGTTTTAGTTTCAAGAGTTTCAATGCGCAGTCTTTGTTCTGCACGAGCAATTTCATCCTTGTGAACACTTGTAGTTAATTGTTCAAGTTCTGATGTTAATTCGCGACCTCGTGTGCGAACGGTAAGAGTTTCACCTTCACGTGCTGCGCGAGACTCTTCAAGGCGACCACGTTCAACAGCGGCCTTTGCAATCGAGCGTTCGATGTGAATCAGTGCTTCATAGGCAGCCTCTGCAACAGCTTGCGAAATAACAGCCGCACGTGCACGAGCACTGCGGCGAATGATTGCGCGCTCTGAAGCATCGCGCTCGGCTTGGGCTGACTGCTCAAGTGCCAAAGCTCGTGCACCAACTGAATTGACGCGCTCTTCAATAGTACGAACTGCTAACCGCGCCTCAACCTCAGAGGTGCGCGCAACAGAAACTTGATTACGTAGTTCTTCTGCATGGGAATGATCAGGCTCTGCTACTTCTCCACGCTGCTTTAATTGATTTTGAGCGATGAGGATTTCTCCTTCATCACGAGATCTAGCCGCACTTGCTTCACCTATCGAGATGTTTAGGCGCTCAACTTCTGCCATTGCAGACTTCATGTTTTGACCAGAGACTGCCAACTGCTCTGTCAGGGCTGCAATGCGGGCATCTGATTCATTGAGCTTTGACAATGCAACATCAAAATCACTTTGACGAGAAGTAAGTTCAGTTGTTGCAGTTGAGATTTCAAACCTTAAACGATCGCAATTGTGCGTAATGTCTTGCAACTTGGTCTCAAGTCCTTCAATGAGGGCTTTAATTTCAATTAATGAGGATGAAGATTTTGAACCACCACGCGCACGGCCCCGAGAAATAACATCGCCATCTCGCGTAACAACTGTTACACCTGGGTGAGATCTCAAGATCGCCTCTGCGGCGTTGGCATTTTCTGCAACAACCGTTGAAGCAAGTAGTGAAGCGAGTAGATCACCAATAGTGCTAGAACGAATGTGTGCCGAAAGCGGTGTCAGGCCTGCAGGAATATTGCCGTTGCCAGTCTGTCCTGGCTCATAGACCAAAACATCAGCTTGACCTAGGTTTTCACTTCGCAATGTTGTCAGTGCTGTTACCGCAGATGAAAGATCTTGCACAACAACTGCATCAGCCAAGCTTCCAAGTGCTGCAGCTGCTGCAGATTCCCATCCATTATCAATTTCAATTAAGCCTGCAATGCTGCCCAGAATAGAAACACCACGAGAATCACAAAGCAGAGCTGATGCTCCATCACGATTTTGTGAGGTTAACTTCATTGCTTCAAGCTTTGCCTCAATTGCATTTCGTTCACGGTCTGCCGAGCGCTCAGCATCTACTAGTTCATTAACTTTAGATTTCGCACTTTCCAACTGAGACTTTGCGCCTTCAAACTGTGAATCAAGTCCTAGTTCGCCCGAATCCGCACTAGCAATCTCTAACTCATATGATGAATATTCACGCTCTGCATTATCTACGCGTGCTTGGGCATCGTCGCGAGATTTTGTAAGACGGGCAATTTCCTCTGCGATTGCTTCAAGACGTGCTTGCAATGACTTGATATGGCCTTCTTGGCGCGCTGTTCCTTCGCGTGCATCTGCAATTGCTCGCATTGCAGCAGCGATTGTGTCTTCATCGCTTTTCAGAGCAGCCTCTGCTGCAATTAATCGAGACGAGGCCTGCGCCAATGCTTGCTGAGCTGAAATCACATTTGCACGAAGATTACTTTCTTCAAGGCGCAAAGCTGCGGCTTCTTTATCTAAACTTTCTGGATCGCGTCCTGAGGTGCGAGCTTCTTCTGCTTCTTCATTGAGAAAACGAGAACGCTCTTGAGCAAGGCTTTGCGTTCCACGGAACTTTTCACGTAAAGAGTTGAGGTTGTAATAAGTCTCTTGAGCTGCAACTAACAATGGACCTTCGTGCGCAGCCAGTGCATCAAGTGCTTCTTCACGGCGTCGAACGGAATCAACTTCCGTCTCAACTGCAGAGCGTTTCTCACGCAATGCAGTTTCATCAGCTACTTCAAGTTCAAGAGTCTTTGACATTGAAATAAAGTCATCGGCTAGCAAGCGTAGCTTTGCATCTCGCAAATCCGCTTGAATCGTTGCTGCTTTCTTGGCAACTTCTGCTTGCTTGCCAAGTGGACGTAGTTGTCGACGTAGCTCAACTGTTAGATCTTGAATGCGAGCAAGGTTTGCTTGCATCGAATCAAGTTTGCGAAGCGCTTTCTCTTTGCGCTTACGGTGCTTGAGCACACCAGCTGCTTCTTCAATAAATCCGCGGCGCTCTTCAGGAGATGCCATCAAGATCGCATCTAGTTGACCCTGACCAACGATCACGTGCATTTCGCGACCAATACCTGAATCGCTGAGCAGTTCTTGAATATCTAGCAAACGAGAAGCTTCACCATTGATCTGGTATTCACTTTGTCCATTACGGAAAAGAATTCTAGAAATAGTTACTTCGGTGTAATCGATAGGTAGTGCGCCATCTGAATTATCAATTGTTAATGAAACTTCAGCACGACCAAGTGGTGCTCGTCCACTTGTTCCAGCAAAGATGACATCTTCCATCTTTCCGCCACGCAGTGATTTAGCGCCTTGCTCACCCATAACCCAGGTAAGTGCGTCTACAACGTTTGATTTTCCTGAACCATTGGGACCAACCACGCAGGTGATTCCGGGTTCGAGACGAAGAGTGGTCGCAGAGGCAAAGGACTTAAAGCCCTTGAGCGTCATACTCTTCAAATACACGCGGTTAACCTATCGCTTCAGGAGCGTGTTTTTAGTGAATTTAGGCTTGCGGAAAGGCGGTTTTTAACGCTTCATAGGCTGCGCGGGCGGCTACTTGTTCAGCCTCTCGCTTGCTCTTTCCAGTTCCTTCACTCATGACTTGACCACTCAACATTGCAACTGCGGTGAAGTTCTTGTCGTGATCTGGGCCTTCTTCGCTAACAATGTATTCCGGTGCACCCTTATCGAGTGATGCCGCTAATTCTTGAAGCGCAGTTTTTCCATCAAGGCCAGCACCTCGCGCAACAGCTGAATCCATTGTGGGTGTAATCAACTTTCGAACTATCTCAGTGCACTGGGCAAAACCAAATTGCATATAAATAGCGCCAATCAATGCTTCGAGAGCATCTGCAAGCAATGAGTTTTTATCGCGTCCGTTAGTTACTTCTTCGCCTTTTCCAAGACGGATGTATTGACCAATTTGTAATCCGCGAGCAATATCTGCGAGCGCACGCATGTTCACAACACCAGAACGCAACGGAGAAAGACGACTTTCATCGAAATCTGGATAACGTTTGTAGAGTTCTTCGGTAACAATTAAACCAAGAACTGAATCACCAAGAAATTCGAGGCGCTCATTAGTTTCT
>JBIILL010000054.1:0-8014 GCA_044232665.1 Candidatus Planktophila sp.
ATCGGGGCAAGTGCAGCTCATCAGAGCGCTATCGAAGAAGACCTCAATACCTGTGCGCTGAACTTAGATGTTGATATTGCCACTTTGTTTGGGAAGGGTCCACTCGCTCCAATTCCAGATCACCTTCTTGAAATTCACCTAAGTGCAGAAAAGCTGCATCCAAGTTCAGTTGCGTTGGTTTCCCAAGTGATAACCAACGCAGGAGCAAACATCCAGAGCTTCGTTAGAACTTCTGATCATCCGACCTCAATTGCTATCACTATTTCTGGCGCAAAAAAGACAGATATCGACGCCGCCTTTAATTCTCTAGTTTTTGAACACGCGACCACAGTTTCTACGAAGGCAATTTAAGTAGATGGTCTTTGTTAAGCGACTCGTTCAACTAGATGTTGACTCCACTTTTATTCAACAAGAAGCGATCGAACTTCTAGCGGCTAAGGCTGGTGTCTTGGAACAAGTTGCCGCTATTACAGCTTCTGCGATGCGCGGAGAATTGGACTTTGAGCAAAGCTTGCGTGCCCGAGTGGGACTTCTTAAGGGATTGTCTGAATCAGCGATCGCTGAAGTGCAGATGGAAATCTCCCTCACAGACGGAGCGCAGAACCTGGTGGAAACCTTGCACGGTGAGGGTCACAGCGTTTCTTTAGTTTCAGGTGGATTCATCGACATAATCGAACCAATGATTAAGACAATGTCTATCAAGTACTACAAGGCAAATAAACTTGAAATAGTTGAAGGTGTGTTAACTGGTGGTCTTATCGGACAGGTAGTTGACCGTGCGGCCAAGGCTGAAGCTCTAAGAGAGTTCGCCGAAGCCAGCGCAGTTTCCATTGAGAACACAGTTGCCATTGGCGACGGCGCAAATGACTTAGACATGATGGCTGCTGCTGGTCTAAGTATTGCTTTTAATGCCAAGCCTATTGTTGTTGAAGCGGCGGATCTTGCAATTAACGAACCCTCATTAAGGTCGGTAATTGCTTTAATCGGTGTGTAAATAATCTACAGGCGACAAGCGTGGATATCTGTTACCAAGATTCCACGTGCACCTAGTGCCCACAATTCATCCATCACTTGATTAGTTTCCTTGCGCAAAACCATGGCTCGTACCGCAACCCAGTCTTGCTTTTGTAGCGGCGAGATCGTTGGAGATTCAAGTCCAGGGGTTATTGCACAAGCTTTCTCAACAAGATTCTTAGGAATGTCATAATCGAGCAAAACATAACGTCGTGCGGTAACAACTCCTTGTAGGCGACGTATCAGGATCTCTAGCTCGGCAGGCACCGCCGTGTTCCGGCGGGAAATTACAATTGCTTCGCTCGTAAGAATCGGTTCACCAAATATCTTTAAACCAGCTTGTCTCAGGGTATTTCCGGTACTTACGACATCTGCAATTACATCGGCAACACCCAAACGGACACTACTTTCAACAGCGCCATCTAAACGAACGATCTGCGCTTTAATCCCAAGGCCAGCTAGGCTGTGCTCGACTAAACCAGGATAGGCGGTTGCTACGCGCTTGCCGGCGATGTCTTGCACCGACCAATTCTTATCTGCCGGAGCAGCAAAACGAAATGTTGATCCACCAAAATCTAGCGATAAGATTTCATCAGCTTCTGCAGCAGAATCAATCAGAAGATCTCTCCCAGTGATGCCAGCTTCTAACTCCCCCGAGCCGACATAAACAGCGATATCGCGTGGTCGTAGGTAATAAAACTCGACGCTGTTGTCATTATCAATGAGTACAAGATCACGGCTATCAGTGCGTTGACGATAGCCAGCTTCTTTAAGGATTTGAATTGAACTCTCAGCTAAAGATCCTTTGTTGGGTACTGCTATTCGCAACATTGATTTCTCCTAAAGAAACTTGTAAACATCGTTGATTGACAATCCACGCGCAAGCATCAGTGTTTGCAGGTGATAAATCAGCTGGCTAATTTCCTCGGCCAGAGCTTCATCGGACTCGTGCTCTGCTGCAAGCCAAACTTCACCGGCTTCCTCGAGAATCTTCTTACCTATGGCATGGACCCCAGCATCAAGAGCGTCAACGGTGCCCGAACCGGCTGGGCGAGATTTAGCTTTCTCGCTCAATTCTGCCCACAAAGATTCAAAGGTTTTCATAGTGTGAGTTTACTAGAGTCTTACTTGTTCCCGTGGGCAGTTGCATACTCACGGAGTGAGACCACCATCGCAGCCGGATCTGGGGCGTTAAAGACAGCGCTGCCAACAACGAATGTATCGGCACCAGCATCTAAGGCCATTTCAATGGTTTTCATCGATATTCCCCCATCGACTTGCAACCAAATCGGCCGATCACCAATCATTTCCCGTGTGCGTCGAACTTTATCCATCATATTTTCCATGAAGCTTTGACCACCAAATCCTGGTTCAACTGTCATGATGAGGAACATGTCTACATCATCGATAACAGAGTGATAATCCGAAATATCAGTGTTCGGCTTAATTCCAAGGCTCGAACGAGAACCAGCTTTACGTATATTTCGCAATGTCTGAGGAATGTTTTTCGTCGCCTCCGCGTGAATTGTCACTGATGCGCAACCAATTTCAGCATAGTGCACGGCAATTTCATCCACATCGGCCACCATCAAATGAGCATCCACTGGAAGAACAGATGACTTAATGATTGCTGATGCTGACTCAAAGTCAAAAGTAAAGTTAGGAACAAAAACATCGTCCATAACATCGAGGTGGAGTAAGTCAGAGACCTCAGATATCCGCTTGATTTCTTCATCTAGTCTTGAAAAATCCGCATTTAGAATGCTTGGCGTAATTCGAATTTCACGACTCATGGTCAAATCTTAACCAATGTCTTTTCGAAAGAGGGCCAGATACATCGCATCCGTGCCGTGTTTGTGTGTCCATAGCGACATTGCACCATCACGCGTCGCATCGTGAAGAGATGAGGGTAAGTACTCATCGACAGGTACCTGCTGCAGCCCTGTGTGCTTCTTTTTGATATCTGCGATTTGGATACTTGTTTCAGCCAGGTGAGGTGAGCAGGTTGCATAGCCTAGAACTCCACCTGGATTAAGTGCTTCAATTGCAGAATCGACAAGTTCACGTTGTAACTGAGTTAAAGCACGCAGATCTTGCAAAGATCTGCGCCAACGAACCTCTGGGCGACGTCGCAAGGCACCCAATCCGGTGCATGGCGCATCGATGAGAATTGCATCGAACTTCTCAGGCAGTGAACTAATTGTGCGACCATCTAAGACAAGCACGCGATCACCATGAACAACTTGGCTTACAAGCTCTGCTCTGGCGGCGGAAATTTCGTTGGCGGTAAACTTGATGCTTCGTTGTTTAGCGATGCTAGATAGCAGTGCCGCTTTCCCGCCCGGGCCAGCACACAGATCAAGCCAACTTGAACCATCGGCAGCTTTTGCAAATACTTCGGCTACGAGTTGGGATCCTTCATCCTGCACACCAATTTTTCTAGCCTTGATTAAATCAAGTGCTCCAGGATTTCCTTTCCAATGAACTCCATATGGAGAGAAGTCAGTAGGTTCTCCCCCAATTTCAATCAAATCTTGCTGAGTGGAATAACCCGGCCACGAAACTAATGTGGGTGTGGCCGCTTCGTTGTTAATCTTGAGTGCTAACTCAACCTCATCCCAACTCTTTAGAAGATCGTAATAGGCGGAAACAATCCATTCAGGATGAGAGTATCTGATTGCTAGTCGCTCAACCGGATCGACGATTTCCTCTAAAGGTGAAAACCAATCATCAATACTCTTGCGAGTAACACTTCGTAAGAGTGCGTTGACGAAACTCGCTTTTGACTCGCCAATTCGTTTGCGCGCAACTTCTACCGTTGCAGCCACGGCTGCATGATCAGGTATTCGCATTTCATGAATCTGATGAACGCCAAGGCGGCAGATGTCCACAATTCCTGTATCAACTTCAGACCAAGGCCGAGCACTAATCTGGGACAAGACCCAATCGTGTTTTCCTTGCATGCGAATTGTTCCGTATAGAAACTCTGTTACCAAAGAGCGATCACGATCATCCATCTTGCTCGCGTTCAACGCCTGCGGCAACAGTAAATTGGAATAACCCTCGTTACGGTTCACTTCTGTCAAAAGATCAAATGCAAGCAATCTAGCAGTATCTGGCTTAGGCGACTTGAAGGTATTGCGCCGCGCTTCAACCAAAAATTTCACCACCGGTCAACCGTGCTCCGCGTGCCCAATCAATGGCATCCATCTCTTTCTTTCCAGCCGGAATAACTTTTAACAGCTCAATTGCACCCGATCCAGTTGAAACAAAAACAGATTTATCAATAACTAAGATCTGGCCAGGAGTGCCAGAGGAAGTATTTGAAACACCAGTTGCGCATATCTTGAATGACTCACCCTTCCATAGTGTCCATGCACCAGGTTCATATGTGAAAGCACGGATCGCATTCGCGATTAATGTTGAGTCCCGCGTGAAGTCGATCTTTGCTTCAGCCTTGCTAATCTTGGGAGCGTTGGTCGAATTGCCCACCTGCACACTAGAACTCTTACCGCTCTCGATCATTTCAAAGGAGCGCTTAACAACATCGGGACCAAGATTAGCTAACTCATTTAATAACTCGAAACTTCTCCATGAAGGATTGATGGCGATTGATTCTTGAGCAAAAATGGGACCTGTGTCCATGCCTTTATCTAATTGAAAAACAGTCACTCCAGTGGTCACTTCTCCATTGTGGAGTGCTCTTTGTGCAGGGGCGGCTCCTCTATAAGCAGGAAGTAATGAGAAGTGCAGGTTGAGGAAACCCTTTTTAGGCAAAGATAAAATATTTTCAGGAAGTAAAACACCGTAGCCAATAGTCAGTACTAGATCCAAATCTTCAACTTTACCCACTAATTCTGGCGAACTTTCAGGCTTTACAACTGGTATTTGATGGTTGTGGGCCCATTCAGCAACGGCAGTTTGTTGAAGTATTTGACCCCGACCAGAAGGTCGGTCGGGCTGAGTGATGATGAGTGCAATTTCGTGATCGGATTGAAGCAACCAATTTAAGGTTGGTATCGCTACATCCGGAGTAGCAGCTACTCCGATACGCACTAAGAAATCCGTCCGAAGATCGTGTGCGGTGAATCCTTAACCTGAATTGCGCGTCCTTGGTCAGAAGCAAGATTGAACCACTCTGACTCACGGATCTCCTTCATGGCTAATTTCCGATCCTCAGGCAGCAACTTATCTATAAAAAGAATCCCGTCTAGATGATCGGTTTCATGTTGCAAAGCACGTGCTAAAAACTCAGATCCTTCAACTGTGATTGGCTCCCCATACATATTAAAACCTTTGGCAACCGCCCGCATCGCACGAGGTGTTTGATATCTGATCTCTGGAAAAGATAAACACCCCTCTTCTCCGTCTTGCAACTCATCGCTGAGAGTTAAGGTTGGATTTATGAGATGACCAAGTGCTTCATCCACGTCCCAGACAAATACGCGCAATGGGACACCTATTTGCGGAGCTGCTAATCCAGCACCAGGAGCGTCAATCATTGTGTCCGTTAGATCTTGAACCAATACTCGCAATTCCTTGTCGAAATCGACGACCAAGGAAGCAGGCGTTGTGAGCACCGGGTCCCCGAAGAATCGTATTTCTTGAATTGACATAGCTTTAGTCTACCAATTGATCACAGCGAATATGGTTCGACTCTAAGCGTGAAAAGTTCCTTCTTTGCAATGCTTCGTCGCCGCTGAAGTTCATGAACAACATCTGTAAGTGCTTTCGCATCTGATTTGTCGGCATGTACGACAATCTTTACTTGGCCCTTTGATATCTCCGTTGGACCATAGATGTTGGAGGATTGAGGAATTCGTCCATCAGCTAGCGCCTTTTTCAGACCATTCACGATCTGAATACCAATCGATTGATCCATTACTAGAACCACTGAAAATACAGAGGGTGGCAATTGCAATTCAGCTCGCTCGCTGAGCTCCCTCTTGAGCAGTGGCGCAACATTCCATCGGACGATTGCAGAAACTATCGGGTGCGTATCATCAATGACTAGAAGGACGGTACCGCTTGGAGAAATAAGGGATGAGGTTTCAAAGAAGAGCTCTCGAGCACGCTCCTGGGTGCGCAAATCTGTGTGTGAAAAGAAACGCATTCCGTCCAAAATAACTACAGCTGCATAGCCTCCCTCCACTTGTGGTTTTGCACCTGAGGTAGCCAGAACTAATGCCGGCTTATGTTCTATTCGATCTTTGATTACTTCCCCTGCTGAAATCACCACCGGGAACTTAGGAAAGGCTCTAGATATCTCCTCCGCCGCACGTTCAATTCCACGGCCTGCAAGATACTGCTTATCTCGATTGCAGAAAGAACACTTCCAACCCTGAAACACTTTCCCGCAATGTACACATGAAGGGGCTTTTGTTTTTGCCGCGACAGATAACCGTCCGCCGCACTCACACATCGCTACATTTCGACAGTGTCCACACAAAAGTGCGTTTCCATAACCCTTGCGTGGAGCGATAAACAAGACAGGACCTACTGATAAGGCCTTCTTGATTTCAGAGAAAATTCGACCGGGAAGTAGCGCCCCTTCGCTAGGAGTGAACGCTTTTATAGTAACTGTCACTTTTGAGTTCACATACTTAACTTCACGCTCCTCAATCAATTGAGACACCTCAATTGAGGGAGAAAACCCTGTAAGGATTAGTTTCACGGATTCACTCTTTGATCGAATTAGTGCGACAGAGCGGCTATTCCAGCCCGGGGAACGAATCTCATAATGGTCAAGGGAAGATTCCTTGTGAACAATGATCGTGCCTAATTTGTTTACAGGTGCGAAGATAGCGCTGCGAGTTCCTACTACTATGCTTTTGGCACCATGCATTGCCTGTAAGTAATTGCGATATCTCTCTTCTCGAGGCATAGCAGCTGTCAATTTGAGAACTTGGACATCGTGCGAGCTCAAAGATTCAATGATTCGATCCACATCTTTTTCATCTGGGGCGATAATCAGCACCGAACCTGACTCATAATTCTTTAGAACTAGGTTCACAAGTTGATCGTGCGCCTCGATATATGGTGCGAGTGTTTGGAATTCGGCCACAAACTTGCCCCTGTTGTGTTGATGCGATCCATCTGAATCGAAGTTCTTATCCACAGATGCCACCCGCGGTGGAATCGCAGATCGGATTACATCCCAAGGATTACAGGCAAAGTGTGCAGCTACCGAGTCGATCAAATCTAGACTTGGGGACGTTGCTATCGGCACAACAGATAGCACCTTCGTAATGCTCTTGAGCTCACCCGCTCGCTCAGGGGCTGCAACGCGCTCAACAACTATTCCTTCTGTTTCCCTACCGCCAAAAGGTAATTGCACCCGAATACCTACTTGAACCACATCAGTAAGCTTTTCCGGAATCTGATAGTCATAGAGTTGATCTAGATGAAAAACTCCCGTATCAACTCGTACACGTGCAAACGGCAACACCGAGGCTCTAGGCCCAGAAGATGCGGGTGCAACTTCAGCCTTTAACCGAAATAGCTTCGGAGCTGCCACCGACTACTTGATAGCGCTTTGAAGCGCCGAGACTCGATCGGTTCGTTCCCATGCAAACTCAGGAAGTTCACGACCGAAGTGTCCGTATGCGCTTGTTAGTGAATAGATTGGACGAAGCAAATCAAGATCACGAATAATTGCTGCGGGGCGAAGATCAAAGACCGAAAGAACTGCATCTTGAATCTTTGCAACTGGGACAGTTTCTGTTCCAAAAGTTTCTACGAATACACCGACAGGTTGAGCTTTACCGATTGCATAGGCCACCTGAACTTCGCAACGACGTGCAAGACCGGCAGCAACTACATTCTTTGCTACCCAACGCATTGCATAGGCAGCTGATCGATCAACCTTTGATGGATCCTTGCCGCTGAAGGCTCCCCCACCGTGTCGGGCCATTCCGCCATATGTGTCCACGATGATTTTGCGTCCAGTTAATCCAGCATCACCCATCGGTCCACCGATAACAAAGCGACCTGTTGGGTT
>JBIILL010000055.1:0-7961 GCA_044232665.1 Candidatus Planktophila sp.
TACACCGATACCTCCAAGTGCTAACGGTGATCCTTCACGGACAAATTTCTCAATCGTTACAAGGCCAGATTCCTTGCCTATAGGTCTAGCACTACTAAAGCACAACTTTATTCCGTTGTATTCGGCCGGATTATGGCTGGCTGTAAACATCGCACCAGGTAATCCCAATTTTCCAGATGCGAAATACAGCATGTCAGTTGAAGCCAACCCAATACGAATGACATCCATTCCTAATGAAGTTGCACCTGCCGAAAATGCATCAGCCAATAACGGTGATGACGGACGCATGTCTTCCCCGATAACTATTGTTCCGGGTTCTCTTTCTATCTGCAGAAATCGAGCAAAGGCAACACCAGTTGCAAATGCAAAATCAGCATCTATTTCAACATCAACTAAACCGCGAATATCGTAAGCTTTAAAAATGTGCGCGAACTCGTCCACTAAATTTTCCTAAGAAGGAACAGCGCGTAAGTGTCCGCGACGACCAATTTGCTGTTGCGCCGATGAACTTTCAGTAGGTGTTTCTTCTGGAATTTCTTTCAGTGCAACTTCACGAACAGCATCTGCAATCGCCATCAAATCATCATCTGATGGCCCTTGTGTTTGACCATCAAGTTCTTGTTTGATCACATTCCAGCCGTGAGGAACCTTCAACCGTGCGCCATGGACTGCACAAAGATCGTATGCATGAGGTTCGGAATATGTTGCGAGTGGACCAACAACAGCTGTGGATTCGGAGTACACGTAGGTAAGTGTCATCGTTGCCTGGGATCTGCACCCAGCACGGGAGCAGCCACGACTACCTTGTGTTCTCATACCTTAAACATTAGTGGGAAAGAGGTATAAATCTTGGGATTGTCAGGGATTTAGGACGCGAATATTTGAATCTGGTAATTCAATCTTTGTTAAAAGGCTTCCGGAGGCTATTGGAAAGTATCCATATCCATTAACTGAAGATACAAGAGCACCAGCGAAGGTGTCAGGACCGACCTTTGTAATAGTAAATGAACGGGCTGCATCTGGTGCACGCCAAGTTGCGATATCGGTGCCCTTGACGGTTTTTCTTACGACTTTTCCATTAGTTAATGTGACATCTAGCGAAACATTGATGCGCTCCCCTACAAATGAAATAAGCGGGGTTAATCCAGTTATCGCAATTGTCAGAGGGACAAGTTCAGGGGCTGATGTGCTCCATACAAAATCTTTTCTTCCAGCTACCGTTACCGTGGATTTAATTGCTGCGACCACTGGCTCGGTTGAGGTAATTCGAACCGCCAAAACAGTCGAGCTAATCTTTGGAGTGAATTGGAACTCAGTGACAATTCCTGCACTGACACTGCGTGAAGTTAAGCCGACAGGAACAAAAACTCCATCTGATGACAAAACTTCAGCGGTGACGCTTGCGTCAACATCACCTGGCGTTAGAACTCTTAGAGTGTGTGGCAAGGCTGGTGAGCGATCCTTAATTTGATGTGGAATTGCGGGAATCATCACTGACTTGCTTGCATTTGATACAGAATTAATAAGATCTCCACCAAGTGACTTCAACCCTGTGCCTTGCTCATCAATCATAAAAGCATTGATGCGACCTGAGCGCGGTGCAACATGTACAGTCAAGTATTTATCTCCAGGAGCTAGAGAGTCTGTTGGGATTACTTGGTAGTTCTTTGACACAACAGTAATTGTGCGAAGTGGTTGTTTTCCATTTTCAGTAAAACCCTGAACATCAACAACTGCATCGCTAAGCCCACTATTAATGATGATTAGACGTCCACGAGTAGTGATGTCAGCCGTGCCACCAACAAACCATTGAGAAGTTTCAGGACCGGTGCATACTGCGCCGCCTGCCCAACTAGATGCTCTACTTTGCCACACAACCGGAGTTACTCCATCGGAGCTAAACAACAATGAATCTTTATTAACAGGTAAGCGCAAAACCTTAACTGGAGCCGTCTTCGTGGTGCGGTTTTGGAGTCTCTGGAAAGGAGTTTTCTTTGAAGCAAGTGAGATTTGCGAAGTAAGGCCGGCAAGAGTTGGTGGGCAGACTACTGCTGGATAGCTTTCGGAATAACTCTTTGAGGTAACTGCTACTGAAAGTAAGCCACCAATACACAGTGCGCTTACTAACGCAGCTAAGAATCCAAGTGATCTACCAAATTTCATGCTAACTCCTCTTCGGAGATTTCACTCTTTCGGCGACCGGCAGGAAGTGCCATCACTAGTACTACTGCTAAGAAAATGAACTGCAGTGAAAGCCAGCCACGACGAACCGTTCCGTCGTGCAGTAATGAAATTTCACCAGACTCTGTGACCTTAAATGTGGGTAATCCAAGTTCATTGTTGGTGCGATCTAAGCGATAACCATTTTGGAGCACTTGCCAGGATCTATTGGCTGTTTCTGTGAGAATCAAAGTTCCAGGACCTGGCACAAATGTGCGCGCCCCAAATTCTCCCGCTTCCAGAACTGATCGATCACCACTTTCGGAAACAAACAAAAGTCGACCTGTTGTCTGACTGACTTTCCAAACAACACCAAGGGATGTTGCAGAGGTTCGAGTAAATCCACCAAGCCCATCAATTGATCTGATGATCTCCTTTTTAAATGGGTTCTTCACGTAAACGTACTTGATCCCGTAATCAGACAGTGTCTTACTGCTTGTAATACCCGTTCCATCTATTAGAGAACGTGCTGCCAAGGCAATATTGGGATTTTGTTCTGGTGCAACATCAGGTTCACCTAAAGAAATGTCTCGCCCTCTTGAAATGTAATACTGAATTTTCTTATCATTCTGAGTTCCAACTTCACGCAAAACTAAAATCTTGGTATCAGTTTCAACACTTAAGAATGCAGGCATCACGGTTGCGCGATTTGCAAGTACCGCAGAATCTGCCCCTGTTGATACGGAATACCCAATACTCAATGCAGCATAAGTGGCTGTTATCAAGAGCAAAGTAGCTGATAGGAAATGTCGATAGTGAATATGACTTAAAATTAGAGTTTGGCGCAAGCTATTGAGCAAAACCGTTCCTGCCGCAACCGCAGCCAGTGTGACAATGGAGAGCACAGGCCCTGCCCACACCTTTGCAGCACCTTCGTTTCCGCGAGTAGAAATTGAAAGTGATCCAACAAGAACAGCTAAAGATAATGCGGCAATTCCATACTCTGCGATGACACGTGCATGTGTTGAGGAGAACAAAGAGATCAAAAGTACTAAGACGATCGGACTAACCAACCACAGTGGCACTGAACCCAGACCGCCAGGGTTTCCAGTAAGAACGGCAAGTGATCCTCCACCAGGAATACGTAACCCTGGTTCTGTTAAGAATCTGCTGGGATTGATTATTGCCTCAAAGGAATATGGTGCATTTACTAGGAATGGAACAAATACCAGCGCTGATCTCTTTGTTATGCGCTCAAGCCAAACATTCTTATCTTGAGTCGATAGAAACTCTTTGTAATTATCGATGGCAATAACTACTGAGGCCACTAGGGCAATAACAAAGCTCATTAAGGTAAATGAATACAGCAAAGAGAATAAAAGTGAAACAGCAAAAATCTTACGCCAGCTGTATTTCTCAATAGCCCACCAGTCATGAAGGATAATCGCAACAAGTGGGGCAAAAATAAGCAAGATCAGTGTGCCAATATGGCCCGAACTAACTGCGGCAATAGTTACGGGAGAGATCGCATATAGGAAGGCTGCTGGGATAGAGATCCAGTTGTTGCTAGTTAACTTCTTGAGCAAAAGAAAACCGGTCCACATCATCAAAATTGGGGCGACTAAGAAAAACGTTGTGATCAAGAATTGAACTTTTCCTAATACCGCAAGAGAAGCAATTGCTGTAACAGCCACCCAGGGTGGTGTTGCAAGAGAAGAACCCATTCCAACTTGATGCCAGGACTCAAAGTATGTTCGCCACAAATCAGTTGCACCTGATGGAGAAATTGGTAGAGCACCGCCAACAATTGCACCCAAGCGATTTCTAGAATTTACAAGAGAAATAATTGCTATTGCTAAGAATCCAATCACTTCTGGTCGTTTGAAGATTGAGAACCACTTAATTGTCTTGACTGGTGTTAATAAATCTTCATCTTCGACTGAGTCAAGTATGGAGACTGCTGCAGAAGTGTTGTCGGGGAAAACTGTTGCTCGTATTGACTCAACTAAACGCTCTGTACCTAAGCGAAGCTGTGACCATCGAGGTGGAATATAAGTTGCAACAACACGGGCACTGACAAACCTTTGCTTTTTGCGAACCTTGCGAGCTTCAAGAATCTTTCCTGGCCGAAGAATGAGTGTGGTGAACGCCAGGATTTCATCAGATGCATAGCCTGGCAATTTTGCCAAGAGATATCCGACTGCGCGAGCAATTGCAGAACTAAACAGTTGTAATGAAATCCACGGAATCATCCACCACGATGAATTTGCTAGTAAAACATATGCAGCATTACGACGATCTAAAAGTAAAGGACGATGTAAGAGAGCGCCTTCGACATCTATTCTTCTGCGCTCTGTTGCAGAAGCTTGTGCGTGAAAGGCAACCGCGCTAGTGGCGGCAATAACTGAGTGTCCTGCTGTGCGAGCACGCCACCCAAAATCAACATCATCTCTAAACAGTGCAAGGTTTTGATCAAGTCCACCAAGCTCTTCAAACACATCACGGCGAATTAACGCACCTGCTGTGCTAACTGACAGCACATCATGGATTCCATCATGTTGACCTTGGTCATACTCCAATGGTTCAAGTCCAGTCCATCGCGCACCATTGCCAGCGATACTGATGCCAGCTTCTAATAAATGTGTTCGGTCATGCCAACCAAGTAATTTCGGACCAACCATTACAACTTGTGGGCGGTCATCAACTGCACTTAATAACTCTGCGAGCGCTGTTGGAGCAGGTGCGCAATCATCATGGATTAGCCAAATCCATTCGTGCTCAATTGCTTTTGGCAATTTATCAACTGCAAGTGAAATTGCTTGACCAAAACCTGTTTCGCGATCTGTTGAAAAAAATGGAATCCGTGCAGATTTTAAAAGTTTTGTAGATGCATCTTCAGATCCCGTATCGACCGCGGTTATTAAATCAATTGGTCGGGTTTGAGAAGTCAGTGCTGCAACAACTTCGGGTAACCACAGTGCTCCATTGTGAGAAACAAGAACAGCGGTTACGCGATGCTTATCTACATCGGCTAGGGAAGCCATAAGAACAACTCGCTATCTCCTAAGAGATGCAAGAACCTTAAGCGGTGCGACGCTTTAAGCGACGGCGTTCGCGCTCTGATAATCCGCCCCAAATTCCAAAGCGTTCATCGTGTGCAAGTGCGTATTCCAAACATTCTGCGCGAACATCGCATGAAAGACATACGCGCTTTGCTTCGCGAGTTGATCCGCCTTTTTCTGGAAAGAATGCCTCTGGATCAGTCTGAGCGCATAGTGCGCGCTCCTGCCAAGAGAGTTCCATGTTCTCGCCTGATGCGAGTGTGACTGTTGGGCCTGACGTGGGGATTGGGGAGTTCTGGGCTGCGGGTTGGATCGGCATATCGTCGATGCTCCATTAGCTTTCGTTGTCTCATCCCTCGTGGAAAAGACGTTCTTAGGTATGAATTACACGCTTGTAACTCGCTCATGTCAAGCCCAGAGCAGCTCCTCCGAGTGAAGATTTACGCTCAATTTCTATGGAATAGAAAGAATTTCGCTATTTGTCACACATGATGAGGTTATTTTCACATTATTTTTGACTTCGGCACCAGTTGCCACAAATGAATCAGTAATTGTCGCATTCGGGCCAATTACACAACCGGCTTCAATAATGGAGCCATCGATGACCGCCCCAGCCCCAACTGATGAGTCAGGGCCAATGCAGCTACCGCCAGTAATCACAGCGGTGGGATCAATTGTTGATCCGGGCATCGCTAAGAAATCACCACTTCGTTTAACGATATCGATAGAGGCCTTCAATAAGGCTCGTGGAGTTCCGATATCTAGCCAATATGCACTCTCTACATATCCAAAAACTTTAGCTCCACTGTCAACTAACTCCGGAAATGTTTCACGTTCGACTGAAACCACGGTGTCTAGTGGGATTGTTGAAATAACTCGAGGATTAAAAACATAGCAACCAGCATTAATTTGATTAGTTACTGGGTTTTCCATCTTTTCTAAAAATGCGCTCACTCGCCCATCACTATCAGTTGGAACGCAGCCAAAAGCTCGTGCATCTGCTACTTGAGTTAGATGCAAAGTCACATCGGCATCATGTGCTTCGTGCTGGCGAATCTGCTCTGACAAATTATGTGAGCTTAAAACATCACCATTTAAGATCACAACTGATTCATTGGTATCTAGTAATTTAGCCGCATTGCGAATTGCGCCACCCGTTCCGAGTGGTTCTTTTTCAACTGCATACTTAATTGTCATGCCCCACTTAGATCCATCGCCAAAGTAGGGAATAAAAACATTTGAAAGATAAGAGGTTGCTAAAACTATTTCGGTGATCCCTGCCGCTTTGGCCATTGCTAACTGATGTTCTGTTACGGGCACCCCAGCCACAGTAAGCATTGGTTTTGGTGTGTTTTTTGTGAGTGGCATGAGTCGTGTGCCGAAGCCCCCAACTAATAAAATCGCTACAGCCATGAATTAAGCCTTAATGCGTTGAACAGCTTCAGCAATTTGAGCATCTGTAGCAGTCATTGCAATACGTATATGGCGCGCCCCTTGGCTGCCATAAAAGGAGCCAGGTGTTGCCAAGATTCCGCGCTTAGCAAGCCAGGAAACACTTTCCCAAGCATCTTCATTGCGGGTGCACCATAGATACAAACCTGCGTTACTAAATTCGATGGTAAATCCCACAGCTTCTAGGGCGGGACGTAGTGCATCTTTGCGTGCGTTATAGCGGGCACGTTGTTCAGCAACATGTTTGTCATCAGTTAGTGCAACCGTCATCGCTTTTTGCACAGGTAGCGGCACCATCATTCCGCCATGCTTTCTAATTTCGCGAATTCTTGCGATTAACTCTGAATCGCCAATCATGAATGCTGCTCGATAGCCAGCCATTGATGAGCGCTTTGAAAGAGAGTGGACAGCCAAAATATTTGTGTTGTCTCCCCCGGTATGTGAGAGAACTGAAACTGGTTGGGCCGATTGAGCAAACTCCAAGTAACACTCATCAGAAACTAACAACGCATTATTTTTGCGCGACCAATCAATACAGGCTTTGATTTCAGCATCACTGTGCACTCGACCAGTTGGATTTGATGGAGAGTTCAACCACGCTAAATCAGCACTGGGCCAGCTCTTTGCATCTATCGCGACCGGAATTGATTCGGCACCTGCTAATACTGCGCCAACGTGATAGGTCGGATAGGCAATTTCAGGAATTAATACTTTCTTAGATTCTAAAATTGTTGGAAGCCATGCAACCAATTCTTTGGATCCAATTATTGGTAGAACATCAAAATCTCCAGTTGCACCTAAACGCTCTACTACCCACTTTTTGATCGCTGATCGCAGTTCGGGTGTTCCAGCCGTTACTGGGTAGCTTGGAGAGTTTGATGCATCACGAAATGCCTGCTGAATAAACTCTGGAGTCGGGTCAACCGGAGTGCCTTGTGAAAGATCGATAATCCCTTGCGGATGTGATCTAGCTATATCTCCGTATGGTGCGAGTGCATCCCAGGGAAAATCTGGGAGCTGGCCGCGCAATGCTTACTCGCTCTTTGGCGGAAGCGCGATTACTGAAGGATGATCTGTGCCCGTTGGACCGACCTTGCTTGCACCGCCTGGTGAACCAATTTCAATGAAGAACTCAGTGTTTGCCTTGCTGAAATCTTTCCACTGTCCTGGGACATCATCTTCGTAATAGATGGCTTCAACCGGACACACTGGCTCGCAGGCACCACAGTCAACGCACTCATCAGGCTGGATATAAAGCATGCGTCCGCCTTCATAGATGCAATCCAC
>JBIILL010000130.1:0-2570 GCA_044232665.1 Candidatus Planktophila sp.
CTGTGGGTATGCCTCGAAGTGTGGAGCCTTGAAGTAATCAGTCCACAGCACCCATAGGTGCTCCTTAACCTGATGTGAACGCTCTTCCTTGATCGCCACTGAACGTGAGCGGAAATCTGCATCTGAGTTCGCTGCGTACTTTTCCATGCATGCCTTTACAGATAGCGCTTCAATCTTTGCCTGCGCTGGATCGTAAACTCCACATGGAAGATCGCAGTGTGCGTAGACAGTTGTCTTTGGTGCAAACATTTTCTTCTCCCCTATTAAGCACTTATTGATGTGATGGAATTGCAGTGCTTATGGTGCGAGACTACCGCCCGTGAGCAAATTTGGCACAGTCAGGGTCGCAGGCGGCTCAATGCTTCCCGCCTACCGAGATGGCGACTGGTTATTAGTTAGCTGGCTAGATTCCGCCCCAGGTTTAGAGGCGGTCGGAAACTCCCTTGTTAGCAAGGTTGTAGTTGTCGAGCGCGAAGAACGCCCAGGAATCTTTCTCATTAAACGTGTGCAAAAGTTTCACGCAGGAAATTACTGGGTGCAAGGTGACAATGAAGAAAGCACTGATTCACGCAGCTGGGGATGGATACCGGCTAATGAGGTTGTGGGTGTTGTGTTGTTACGAATCAATAGAAGTAGAAAGTAAGCCTCTAGCGCGTAAAGGCTTCAAGCAACAATGCTTTTTGCTCATCCTCATGCAAGTGATGACTTCCAGTTGCAGGAGATGCAGTTGCACGGCGAGAGATGCGACGCAATGTGCGAGCACCAAATCCATGCCCGCCATGTGCCTCTGATGTGCGTAATGCAATGTGTGACCACGGACCTTGGTTTGCAGGTTCATCTTGAACCCACAACAAGTTTGCATTTGGATGCTTATTGGCTTCTGCAACCATTTCATCAACAGGAAGTGGATACAAAAGTTCTACTCGGACTATTGCTGTTCCAGCCTCACCAAGCTTTGTTCGCTCTGCTACTAGATCGTGATAAATCTTTCCTGAACAGAAAATTACACGTGCTGCATTTTGAACTGAATCATCACCAATGACTTCTTGGAAGTGACCAGTTGTGAAGTCACTGAGCTTTGATGCCGCAGCCTTTAGGCGAAGCATTGACTTAGGTGTAAAGACAATTAGTGGGCGGCGCGCAGGGTTCTTTGCATGCCAACGAAGCAAGTGGAAGTAATTTGCCGGGCTTGCTGGTTGTGCGACGGTCATGTTCTGCTCAGCACATAGCTGCAGGAATCGCTCAATGCGTCCAGAGGAGTGATCTGGTCCTTGTCCTTCATAGCCATGTGGCAGAAGAAGCACAACGGAAGATCGCTCGCCCCACTTTTGTAGTGCAGAGGAAATGAATTCATCAATAATTGTTTGAGCGCCGTTGGCAAAATCGCCGAACTGGCCTTCCCAGAGAACTAATGCTTCTTCTCGCTCAAGGCTATATCCGTATTCAAAGCCCATAGCAGCGTATTCACTAAGCAATGAGTCGATAACAAAGAACTGATTTTCATCACTGATGAGTCCACGAAGTGGTGTCCACTCGTTGCCATTTTCTTTGTCCACGATTACAGCATGGCGGTTTGAGAAAGTTCCGCGGCGAGCATCTTGTCCAGCAAGCCGAATTGGATGTCCTTCTTTAAGAAGTGAACCAAAGGCCAACATTTCACCGGTAGACCAGTCGATAGTTCCATCATTGAGAGACTCAACTCGCTTTGCAAGTTGTGGCGTTAACTTCGGATGAATACTAAAGCCTTCAGGAACTGCTAATTGGGTTGCAGCAATTTCTTGCGCAAGGCTTTGTGTGATTGCAGTTGAAATTAACTCAGGCTCTGGAGCAACAGGGACCTTGAAGTTTGCATCATGATCAGGCTCAATATTGTTAACAGCGGCAAATATTGATTCAAGTTGCGCCTGGTATTCGTTTGCAATTCCTTCGGCTTCTTCTGGAGTTAAATCTCCGCGACCAACAAGTGCCTCGGTATACAAAGTACGCGTTGAACGCTTTGCATCGATCATCTTGTACATCAATGGCTGAGTGAAACTCGGCTCGTCACCTTCGTTGTGTCCACGACGACGGTAGCAAACCATGTCGATGACAACATCCTTGTTAAATTCTTGACGATATTCGAAAGCTAAACGCGCAACCCGAACACATGCCTCTGGATCGTCACCATTAACATGGAATACCGGGGCTTGTGTGATCTTTGCAAAATCAGTTGAGTACACAGATGTACGTGCCGCATGTGGAGAAGTCGTAAATCCAACTTGGTTGTTAATGACAATATGAATTGTTCCGCCAGTACGGTAACCAGGAAGGCCCGCTAATTGCAGAACTTCAGCATTTACGCCTTGACCAGCAAATGATGCATCTCCATGCATAAGAATTGGCATTACAGAATAAGCATTCTTAACATTCATGCGATCCTGCTTTGCACGAACAATGCCCTCTAATACTGGGTTTACAGCCTCTAGGTGAGAAGGATTAGCTGCCAGGTACACATTTGTTGATGCACCAGCAACAGTTGTAAATACACCAGATGTACCAAGGTGGTATTTCACATCGCCAGAACCTTGAAC
>JBIILL010000131.1:0-2565 GCA_044232665.1 Candidatus Planktophila sp.
TCCGTATGACATCGCCTTCATCTGCCGGCGCATTTCAGGATCTACTTCAGATTGTTTAACACCAAACACCAGCCCAGCAACAGTTGCATGCAGATCTTCACCTGATGTAAAGGCTGCTAGCAATCTTTCATCGTGGGATAAATGGGCCATGATGCGCATTTCAATCTGGCTGTAATCAGCCGTCAGCAATGAAACATAACCCTTGCCCACGGTGAAGCAATCACGAATCTTTCGCCCCTCTTCTGTGCGCACCGGAATGTTTTGCAAGTTAGGTCCTGTTGATGACAACCGACCAGTTGCAGCAACTGTCTGTTGGAAGTGCGTGTGAATCCGTCCATCTCTTGCAATTTCGGCGATAAGACCTTCAACCGTTGTTCCTAGCTTCTTCGTTTCACGAATTCGAAGCAAAGATGTCAGGACTGGATGGCCACTCTTTTGATGTAGCCAATCAAGACTTTCAGCATCTGTTGTATAGCCAGTTTTAATCTTCTTGGTCTTAGGTAATCCAAGTTCATCAAATAAAACAACTTGAAGTTGCTTCGGCGATGCCACATTGAACTCATGACCAACAGCCTCATGTGCCGCCTTGGTTTCACGGCTTACTTCACCTTCAAAGAAGGCAGCTAGTTCGTCCAATCCCTTTTTATTAACAGCGATTCCAATGGCTTCCATACGTGCCAAAAGGTCAGCAACTGGTAGTTCCATAGTCATGAACAAATCCCACAGATTGCGTTCTTTTAACTCACGAGTAAGTGAATCCCGCAAAGTAAACATTGCTCGGGCAGATGTCAGAAGCTCTTGCTCCGGAGTTGAAACATTAATTGCTGAGCCATCTCCCCAACGTTCTTGAATATCTTTCAGGTCTTGGCTTCGAACCCCAGGATTAACAAGGTAGGCAGCCAATGAAGTATCAAAAGAGACCCCAGTCAAGCCGTGAAGTCGCGCTAGTGACTTTGCATCATGGGCAATCTTTGGCACATTTCTATCTGTCGCCCAATCCCCCATCGTTGATGAGTGAACTAAGAAAACATCATCTGCCGACAGCGCGATTGCATAACGATGCAACTTCTCCTCCACTAGCTGAAAGGCAACTGCAATATCTCCTGAATGTTGCGCAATCTTTGCTGACACCTCTTCAGGTGTTAGAACACCTTCAGCGATCTCAGTTGCAAACAATTCAAACTCAGGTTCGGCACTCTTTGCACTCCCCTTGAGCAAGATTGGCTTCATGCGATCTTTTAGGGTCTTGAACTCTAACTTTTCAAATAGTGGGTTAGTTTTATTCTCATCCACACCACTCCAGGCCAAGGCATCAATACTTAAATCCAATGGGACGTTTGCGACCAACTGCGTTAACTCACGGTTTCGGATCACATCATTGACTGAATCACGAAGTGACTGACCAACCTTGCCACCCAACTTATCTATGTTGGCAATTAGCTCATGCAGTGAGCCATACTCAACAATCCATTTAGCTGCAGTTTTTTCTCCAACACCAGGAACCGATGGAAGGTTGTCACTGGGATCTCCACGAAGTGCGGCAAAATCTGGATACTGCTCCGGGCTCATTCCATACTTTTCCTGAACCACTTCGGGTGTCATACGAGTTAAGTCGCTGACGCCACGCTTTGGATAGAGCACTGTGGTCTTTTCATTTACTAGCTGAAATGAATCACGATCGCCTGTGCAGATAAATACTTCGGCATTCTCACGCTCGGCTTGCTTGGAAATAGTTGCAATAATGTCATCTGCTTCAAAGCCTTCAACTTCAAATGTTGTGATGCCAAATGCCGTTACCAGTTCATGCAGGTATGACATCTGTGATCTAAATTCATCAGGAGTCTTTGCTCGATTGGCTTTGTACTCAGGAAATATCTCTGATCTAAAGGTCTTGCGAGAAACATCAAAAGCCACCGCCACATGCGTAGGCTTTTCCGTTGACAGCAGGGATAGCAACATCGTTGCAAAGCCATAAATAGCGTTGGTGTGCTGACCTTGCGCAGTTGTGAAGTTCTCAGCCGGTAGGGCGAAAAATGCGCGATATGCCATGGAGTGCCCATCGATAAGTAACAGGCGTTTGGTCATGGATGCATCGTAGAGTGCCCATTAGACTCAAGCCATGACAGAACCGGACTATCTTTCAATTATTCGCCAACGTGGAAGCGGCGCTCTAGATAAAAAAATGGGCATTGAAATCACAGAAGCCTCACTTACACGTTTAGTTGGCACAATGCCCGTTGAAGGAAACACTCAACCAATGGGCATCTTGCATGGTGGTGCAAGTGTTGTTCTAGCCGAATCATTGGGCTCTGTTGGTACCCAGCTAAATGCAGGCGAGAATCGCAGAATTGTTGGAATTGATATCAACGCCACTCACCACAAAGCAACTGCCAAAGGAATAGTTACAGGTGTAGCAACAGCTGTTTCTATTGGAAAAACTTTATGCTGTTGGGATATTGTCATTACAAATGAAGACGGACAGCGCACCTGCACTGCCCGTATCACCTGCATGATCCTTGCGGACCGTTAAGAGTTAGTGAGCACCTGTTCCAAGGTATGCAGCAC
>JBIILL010000132.1:0-2515 GCA_044232665.1 Candidatus Planktophila sp.
TGCGGTTCGTGAGGCGATTTCAGGTTTTGGTCGCGGTGAGTGCTTCGTAGAACGCTATTTAGATAAGCCCCGACATGTTGAAACACAAGTACTAGTTGATAAGCACGGTCACGCTGTTGTAGTTAGCACACGTGACTGCTCGCTGCAACGTCGTCACCAGAAGCTTGTTGAAGAAGCACCTGCACCATTTTTGACGCAAGCACAAAATGATGAGCTCTACCGTTCAAGTAAAGCAATCATGAAGGAGGCCGGCTACATAGGCGCTGGAACATGTGAGTTCTTAGTCGGCGTTGATGGAACTATTTCATTCCTTGAAGTAAATACACGTTTACAAGTTGAGCACCCTGTCAGTGAAGAGGTAACAGGACTTGATCTTGTGCGCGAACAATTCCGAATCGCAGATGGTGAAGCATTAGGATTTGATGATCCTGTTATTCGTGGACACTCTATTGAATTTCGAATCAATGGCGAGGATCCAGGCCGATCTTTTCTACCCGCACCAGGACGCATTACTGAATGGGAAATCCCAACAGGTCCTGGAGTTCGAGTCGATGCAGGCTTCCAGGGTGGCGACACAATCGGTGGCAACTTTGATTCACTCCTTGCAAAGTTGATCGTTACTGGTGCAACTCGCGAACAAGCAATTGAACGTGCTCGACGTGCACTATCTGAATTTAAAGTGGGAGGTCTAGCAACTGCGATTCCTTTCCATCGTGCAATTCTTGAAGACCCTGCATACACAAAGAATTTCAAGATATATACGAGTTACATCGAAAACGAATTCGATAATCAAATACCAGCATTCACATTCACTGAGCCACCTCTTGAAACTCATATGGCACCTGAGTATCTGGTTACCGAAGTTAATGGGAAACGATTTGAAATTCTTGTTCACGCACCTAAGCCAGTAATAAAGCGTCACCGTGCAAAGCAAACTATGGCGGGCGGATCAAGTGGTTCTGGACTAACAAGTCCAATGCAAGGCACAGTTGTTAAAATCGCAGTAGAAGAAGGTGCAGCTGTTGAAGTTGGCGACCTCATCATTGTTCTTGAAGCAATGAAAATGGAGCAGCCACTTACTGCTCACAAGGCGGGCATAATCTCTAATCTCACCGCTGTCATTGGAACCACTGTTTCAAGTGGAACTAATCTCTGTGACATTATCGATAAATAACCTGACTTCTCAAAGGGTTCTCTCGAAGTTACTCTAAGCACATGGATCAATCATTAGTGGGCGAAGTTCAAGCCTGGATAGCAGATGATCCGGATCCATCTACAGCCTCACAATTACAACAATGGCTAGATACAAATAACGAAGCTGAGCTTCGCGCATCCTTTAATGGCTTTTTGCAGTTTGGAACAGCTGGATTACGCGGTCCGATTCGACCTGGACCATCTGGAATGAATCGCGCAGTTGTTGGACGCACCGCTGCCGGAATTGTTGCCTATATGAAAGAGCGCAACTTAACCTCTGTAGTTATCGGTCGCGATGCACGCTATGGATCTGAAGATTACACATTTGAAACCGCTGAGATTATGAGCGGTGCAGGCATGAAGGTTTTTGTATTACCGCGACCTCTACCAACTCCAGTCTTAGCATTTGCTACTAATGAATTGAGTTGCGATGTCGGCATCATGGTTACCGCAAGCCATAACCCACCACAAGATAATGGATACAAGGTTTATCTTGGTGGAACAGTCGATGGCATCGAATACCGCGGATCTCAAATTGTTTCACCCACCGATGTTTCAATTGCACACAAGATTGATGCAATCACATCTCTGAAGTCTCAACCACGCGGAAAAGTTTGGACAGATCTTGGCGAAGAGATAATTGAGAAATACATCGATCGCACAGCATCACTTGCAACAAAGCCCGGTTCCTTGCGCATTGTTTATACGGCGATGCATGGTGTCGGAACTGAAACGCTCCAGCGGGTATTCCTGAAAGCAGGTTTCCAAACCCCTATCTTGGTTGAGGCACAGGCTGCACCAGATCCTGATTTTCCAACTGTCGCTTTCCCTAACCCAGAAGAGCCAGGTGCAATTGATTTAGCACTTGAAACAGCCAAGAGTTTTGATGCAGATCTAGTAATCGCAAACGATCCAGATGCAGATAGATGTGCTGCTGCGGTTAAAGATCCTGCAACCGGCTGGCGCATGCTCAGAGGCGATGAATTAGGCGCGATATTGGGCGAATCTATTGCTCAAAAATCACAAACAGGCATATTTGCTAACTCAATCGTTTCCTCATCAATTCTGAAGAAAATAGCTGAGCACTACCAACTTGAATTCAAAGAAACTCTGACAGGCTTCAAGTGGTTAGCAAAAATCAAGGGCCTCACCTTTGGTTATGAAGAAGCACTTGGTTATGCAGTTGATGCAAAGACCGTGAATGATAAAGATGGAATTTCAGCAGCAATTACCTTGGCTCAAATAGCAACAGATCTTGCAGCTGATGGAAAAACTCTTCTTGATTTATTGGATGAGATTTGGGCACGACATGGATTCCATG
>JBIILL010000056.1:0-7803 GCA_044232665.1 Candidatus Planktophila sp.
GCTCTTTTTCAGAAGCACTCATGAAGGCTCTTAGATCCCTAGAACGTAAAGAAGCAATTTTTTCTTGGCCTGCAATATCTGAGACAGAACTGTCATCTCTTTTGCAGTCTATGAAGATTCCCACTGAATACAGACTGCAACAGGTTCAGAAAGCTATGTGGGCTGGTGCAAGTATTGAGCAGGTTTATGAAGCAACCAAGATTGATCGTTGGTATCTTCGTCAGATTGAAATTATTAATGAACAAGCAGCTGTCATTGCTCAACCTGGGGAACTTTCAAAGGATTTATTGCGTACTGCCAAGATGCAGGGCTTCTCAGATGCTCAGATTGCACAATTACGCGGGGTCACCGAGGAAGAGGTACGAAAGGCACGTCACCATCTAGGTATTAGACCTGTCTATAAGACTGTTGATACATGTGCTGCAGAGTTCGAAGCTTTTACGCCATATCACTACTCAAGTTATGAAGAAGAGACAGAAGTTCGTCCACGAACGACACCTGCGGTGATTATTCTGGGGAGTGGACCAAACCGAATTGGTCAAGGAATCGAATTTGATTACTCCTGTGTTCACGCATCATTTACTTTGCGTGAAGCTGGTTTCGAAACAATTATGATCAATTGCAATCCGGAGACAGTTTCTACAGATTATGACACCAGTAATCGACTCTATTTTGAACCGCTCACTCTAGAAGATGTACTTGAAGTTGTTTATGCAGAGACTCAGGCTGGTCCTGTCCTTGGTGTAATCACTCAACTGGGCGGACAAACTCCGCTCGGTTTAGCAGCTGGTTTAAAAGCCAATGGGGTAACAATTCTTGGAACTTCACCAGAAGCAATTAATTTGGCAGAAGAGCGCGGTGCATTTGGAAATATCTTGGCAGAGCAAGGTCTAACAGCGCCTCAGTTTGGAATGGCGTCATCTCAATTAGAGGCAACGACAATCGCTCATGAAATCGGATATCCAGTATTGGTTCGTCCATCCTTTGTCCTGGGTGGCCGTGGCATGGAAATTGTTTATGACGATGCTGCGCTTGGGGGATTCATCACTCGAGCAACTGATATAACTCCCGATCATCCTGTATTAGTCGATAGATTTCTTGATAATGCAATAGAAATTGATGTTGATGCCCTTTTTGATGGTAATGAACTCTTCCTTGGGGGAGTGATGGAACACATTGAAGAGGCTGGAATTCACAGTGGTGATAGTGCCTGCGTGCTTCCATCTATGACCGTAACGGATGAGCAACGAATTGAAATTCGGATTGCAACAGAGAAAATCGCTCGTGGCGTTGATGTTCGCGGGCTCATTAATATTCAATTCGCGATAGCCGACAATTCACTCTATGTCTTGGAAGCTAACCCACGCGCTTCTAGAACTGTTCCGTTTGTGAGTAAGGCAACGGGTGTGCCGTTAGCCAAAGCTGCTGCAAGGATTTCATTAGGTGCAATGATTGCAGAGCTACGTGCAGAGGGTTTGCTCCCAACTAGCGGAGATGGAATTGCTAAGGGAATTTCGGTAAAAGAGGCGGTCCTTCCATGGAACCGTTTTCGTCGAACCGATGGACGAGGTGTTGACGCAGTTCTAGGACCTGAGATGCGTTCTACGGGTGAAGTAATGGGAATCTCACCAACATTTGGTGAGAGTTACGCTAAAAGTCAGATTGCCGCATTCGGACCCTTGCCAATTTCTGGCACAGTGTTTATTTCCTTGGCCGACAAGGACAAAGCCACAGGTATCGAACCAGCTAAGGGATTTTCTGATCTAGGTTTCCGCATTCTTGCAACTGACGGAACAGCGCTCTTCTTACAAAAGCACGGTATAGAGTGCACTCCAGTCCGCAAAAACTCTGAGGGAACTGGCGCAATGGGTGAGAAAACAATCGTTGACATTATTAATGCTGGCGAAATTGATTTAGTGATCAATACTCCTGTTGGCCGTGGAACACGTGCAGATGGTTGGGCCATTAGAACTGCAGCTGTACAACGTTCCATCCCTTGCATCACTACAACTGCTGGATTCAGTGCAGCCGTAGATGCGATTACATTTCAGCAAAGCAGCCCGCTCAGTATCAAGTCATTGCAAGAGTGGTTGGCATAAATGTCCCAGATAAACAAAAGTGCGGCGCAACTACTTGCCCCTATCGTCAGCAACAAGAAGGTTGGCCAATACCACCAGATAATTATTAACATCGGTGATCTTGCTAACCTGTGTAAACCTGGAAACTTCGTGGCAATTAATGTTGGTGGAGATTCTTCAAGCATGATTTTGCGTCGCGCCTTTGCAATCTCGCGCGTATCTGTTAATTCCACATTTGGTGGAACTATGGAGATTATCGCTGCTCCACATGGTCAAGGTAGTAAGTGGCTATGTGCACAAGGTGAAGGCGTAGTTCTAGATATTGTTGCTCCTCTGGGGACAACTTTTGGAATTCCTACAGAACCAGTTTCAGTTCTACTGGTCGGTGGTGGGTATGGGTCAGCACCATTGTTTGGTTTAGCTGAGGTGTTAAATGCCCGTGGTTGTCGAGTCGATATGTTGCTCGGTGCAAGTACTGCTTCAAAGATCTACGCACCGATGGAGGGCAAGCGGGCTGTCAATTCAATGCGGATTTACACTGAAGATGGTTCCATGGGTCAGGCTGGACGGGTTACCGACCCGATCGCCGAAATAATTAAAGATTTAGATATCGCCGTTGTCTATTCTTGCGGACCGATGGCGATGTTGTCCGCGATAACCAAAATCACCGATTCGCTCTCTGTTGTGCATCAATGCGCGGTTGAAGAGGCGATGGCTTGTGGTATCGGAGTGTGCATGACCTGTGTTCTTCCAGTTGAAAATGAAGATGGAACTGTCTCGATGCTGCGTTCATGTATCGATGGTCCCGTAATGGATGGATCTAAGGTGCAGTGGAGTTTGGTTGGTAAGCAATTGTGACCAGTTTAGATTTTTCAACGACAATCGGAAATACTTGGTTTCCGGCTCCAACATTTACAGCTAGTGGATGTGCTAGTTCTGGTCGGGAGTTGGCGCAATTTTTTCCTTTGCGTGAGATGGGCGGAGTAGTAACCAAGTCGGTCATGTCGAAGGTTCGGACTGGGCGAGCAACCCCACGTATGGCTGAGACTCCAAGTGGGATGCTCAATTCAATAGGTTTGCAGGGCCCTGGGATAGATGCCTTCATAGCAAAAGATATTCCTTACTTGCTCGAGCAAAAAGCACGAATCATTGTTTCAATCGCTGGTGAAACTGTCGAAGAGTATTCAACTCTTGCGCGAAAATTGCGCTCCGTATCAGGAATCAGTGCAATCGAAGTCAATATTTCCTGCCCAAATGTTGAAAATCGTGGCTTAGTTTTTGCGTGCGACCTTGAAGCCTCCCGACGTGTGATCGACGGCGTGAGGCGAACAATCGGGGGAGAACTCCCAATAATTGCAAAGCTTTCTCCTGATGTAACAGATCTAGTATCCATCGCACGGGGCGTTGTTGATGCAGGTGCAGATGGTTTGGCATTAATCAATACCGTTCTCGGCATGGTAATTAATGTTGACACTATGCGTCCCCATTTGGGTGGCAAGACTGGCGGCTTATCGGGACCTGCAATTCGTCCAATTGCTGTTCGCGCCGTTTATCAAGTACACGCGGCACTTCCACAAGTTCCTATCCTGGGAATGGGCGGCGTCGCATCGGGCAAGGATGCCTTAGAGATGATTTTGGCTGGGGCAAGTGGTGTATCAATTGGAACCGCAAGTTTTGGTAATCCAACTGCAATTATGAAAATTCAAAGCGAGCTCAAGCAGTTGTTGATTGATCGTGGATTTACTTCACTTAAGCAGGCAATTGGTTATGCGCACAGACCAGAAGTGGAACAAAATAATGTCTAAAGCACCTATAGTTCTTGCCGTTGATACTCCAGAGTTAGCAACTGCCATTGAATGGGTAAAGGCGACGCAGGACTATGTCTCTGTATACAAACTTGGACTAGAGTTCTTTTTGTCTTTTGGTAGTGATGGCGTAAAAGCTATAAGAGATGTTACTGAAGCTGATATTTTCCTTGACCTAAAGCTCCATGATATTCCGCACACCGTAAGTGGAGCTGCTAAAGCGGTATCGCATCTAGCGCCTCGCTACTTAACGGTGCACGCATCTGGTGGTCCCGCAATGATTAAGGCAGCAGTTGAAGCTTCACCAAAAACACATGTAACTGGAGTGACGATCTTGACTTCTTTGTCGGAAGAAGATGTTGCTCATATTGGTTTTAGAAACAACGCCCTTGATTCAGCTGTTGCGTTGGCAAAAATCGCAGTAGCAGCTGGTGCGGGGGCAATCGTGTGTTCCCCTTTGGAAATCGCCGCGATACGAGCTGCGATCGGTCCTACTCCAATCATCATTACACCCGGTGTTCGACCGGCTGATTCTGCGGCAGCAGATGATCAAATGAGGACCATGACACCAAAGGCGGCAATTTCTACCGGAGCAAACTTGGTCGTAATTGGTCGTCCAATTACCCAAAGTTGGAGCGCAGGTGCAGCGGCTATGCGTGATCGAGCCGCTCACATTGCTTCCGAACTTATCTAGATTAAAGGCTAGATTTATCACATGGGATTACCTCCGCAGTTGACGCCCGAGCAGCGCCAGCAAGCGTTGCTTAAAGCCGCAGTTGCTAGAAAGCGTCGAGCTGAGGTCAAGCTAAAGATAAAGAATGGCGAATTTTCTGTCGATACTATTCTAGAAATAGCAAAGAGCGACGAGGCAGTCGCCAAAATGCGAGTAAAAGAGTTACTTGAATCGTTGTCAGGTGTTGGGAAAGTACGGGCACAATCTCTTATGGAGCGTTTGAATATTTCTCCTTCACGTAGAATTCAGGGATTGGGTCGCCTTCAAATAAGGCAGTTGCGTGAGGAGTTTATGAAATCAGAACACGCGATCAAGCCCGGCAAGTTACTCGTACTTTCTGGTCCCGGCGGTGTTGGTAAGAGCACTGTTGCGCAAAAACTACGTGAGGTCGGAGATTTTTGGGTCAGCATTAGTGCGACAACTAGAAACCCGAGAAACAATGAAGTGAATGGCGAAGATTACTTTTTTGTGAGTAATGATGAATTTACGAGAATGATTAATGCTGATGAGTTTCTTGAATGGGCGGAGTTTGCAGGAAATCGATATGGGACTCCACAGGAGAAGGTTGAACAGGCTTTGTTACTTGGAAGAAATGTGTTGTTGGAAATTGAAATCGCGGGGGCTAAACAAGTTAAAGCACATTTGCCTCAATCGGTTCTTGTTTTTCTAGAGCCTCCGACGTGGGAGGAGTTAGTGGCTCGACTTGAAGGTCGGGGCACTGATAGCCCGGAGAGAAGGGCTGAACGCCTGAGATTGGCCCAAGAAGAGCTCGCTGCAGCATCATTTTTTGATGTAGTCCTGATAAATGACCAGGTCGAGAGCGTGGTCGGGAAACTGATAGAGTTAGCCCATAATTAATAGGTTGTTATTAATTCAGTATTGATCAATGAAGCGGGGTAAACCATGGATGGAATCACTAATCCACCGATTGACGAACTTCTAGACAAGAGCGGCTCGAAGTACAGTCTTGTTCTATACGCTGCAAAGCGCGCTCGTCAGATCAACGCTTATTACTCACAACTTGGAGAAGGACTACTGGAATACGTAGGACCTCTAGTGGAAACACATGTGCACGAGAAGCCTCTTTCGATCGCACTTCGCGAGATCAATGAAGGTCTTCTAACAATCGAAAACCTCGAGCCAACAGCTTAAAAGCTTTCACATGTCACTAATCGGCCGTGAAGTTGTACTCGGCGTTGGTGGAGGAATCGCAGCCTATAAATCCTGTGAATTGCTGCGTCGCCTACAAGATCGCGGATATCTAATCACTGTAGTACCGACGCCTTCGTCGTTGAATTTTGTTGGCAAAGCAACATGGGAAGCACTATCTGGTCGTCCAGTAAATACTCAAGTGTGGGAAAACGTCCACACCGTGCCACATATTGCTTTGGCAGAAGCGGCAGATTTCTTTCTGATTGCACCTGCAACAGCCGATCTCATCGCTCGTCTTGCGGCTGGTCGCGCCGATGATCTGCTTACAAACTTAGTCTTAGCCTCTGATGTCCCAAAAATGTTAGTACCAGCGATGCATCCTTCGATGTGGCTTGATCCCGCAACTGTTGCGAATGTAGCAACGTTGCGCTCACGCGGTTTCATGATCATGGATCCAGATGTTGGAAGACTCACCGGCAAAGATATTGGTCCCGGCCGATTCCCTGAAGTGCCAGCAATTATTGAAAGATTTGATGACATAACTGGCAATGTTCAGGATCTCAAAGGTAAGCGGATTCTTGTGACTGCGGGAGGAACGAGAGAGGCGATAGATCCTGTTCGTTTCATCGGAAACAAGTCCTCAGGAAAACAGGGTATCGCTATCGCTCTTGCAGCCCGAAACCGAGGAGCGCACGTTCATTTGATTGCAGCCAACTTTGATACATCCGCACTAGATGGAATTGAAGTGTCGAAAGTTGAAAGCGCCAATGATATGCAAAAGGTTCTCACAGAGCAGTTTCCTGCTTGCGACGTGTTAATCATGAGTGCTGCTGTTGCTGATGCTAAACCTAAGAATGCTTCGCTTCAGAAAATCAAGAAGGCCCTTTTAGGAAGTATTGAGTTAGAGGAAAATCCGGATTTATTGGCCTCATTGGCATCGATCAAGAAGAATCAAGTAATCATTGGATTTGCCGCAGAGACGAAGGATCATCTGCAAGAGGCTCGCAGAAAGCTCGAGTCAAAAGGGTTAGATCTAATTTATGTAAATGATGTTACTGGCGGGGCGATATTTGGTCAAGACAAAACTATGGGTACCATTCTCTTACGCAATGATGCGGATATAGCGGTCAAGGAAGTCTCCAAAGACGCTCTCGGAAATTTACTTCTTGATCAAGCCATCCGGCAGTTAGGTTAAAAATGTCAAAGCGACTTTTCACATCAGAATCAGTAACCGAAGGACATCCAGATAAGATTGCAGATGCAATTTCAGATGCTGTTTTGGATTCATTGCTATCACAGGATAAAAAGAGCCGAGTAGCGGTTGAAACACTTATCACAACAGGTCAGGTTCACGTTGCTGGTGAAGTTACAACTGATGGATATGCCGATGTAATGGGTATCGTTCGAGATACAGTTCTAAACATTGGTTATGACTCTTCCGATAAGGGTTTTGATGGGAACAGTTGTGGTGTTTCGATCTCTATCGGACAGCAGTCGCAAGATATTGCACAAGGTGTCGATGATGCCTACGAACACCGGGTTACATCAGCTGCCGATCCATTGGACCTTCAAGGTGCAGGTGACCAGGGCTTGATGTTTGGTTATGCCTGCGATGACACTAAAGAACTTATGCCATTGCCGATTTGGTTGGCCCACGCTCTTGCACAGCAGTTAACAAAGGTTCGAAAGTCTGGTGCATTGCCATATCTTCGCCCAGATGGAAAAACTCAAGTAACGATCGAGTATGAGGGTGATCGAGCTATTGGTCTCAACACTGTTGTTATCTCTAGTCAGCACGCAGAAGAAGTAGATGTTGTGAAGAAGTTGACGCCAGAGGTAATTGAATACGTGATCAACCCAATTCTTGCGACAATTGATCTTCCAAAATCTGACCTGCGAACACTAATTAACCCAACAGGTCGCTTTGTTATCGGTGGACCGATGGGTGATGCTGGATTAACTGGACGCAAAATCATCGTGGACACATATGGCGGAATGGCCCGACACGGTGGGGGAGCCTTCAGCGGCAAGGATC
>JBIILL010000057.1:0-7705 GCA_044232665.1 Candidatus Planktophila sp.
GTGGCGATGAAGGTGGGAGCGGTAACTCCTCTTGCAGTGGTTGTAACGCCACTGGTCTGGGGCAAAGATTACCCGTAGAGGGGTGAAAAGGTGAAATCGAGCGTGAATGCCCGCTTATCCGCCCATGGCATGGAAGCCACCATCAACATGGATGATCTCAGCCGTTGTCTTGGGGAACCAATCAGAAAGCAGCGCAACCACAGCTTGAGCGGCAGGAACAGGATCATTAACATCCCAACGCATTGGAGAGCGCTCATCCCACAGATGTTCAAAACGTTCGAAGTCTGGAATTGATTTGGCAGCAATAGTGCGAATAGGACCTGCCGCAACAAGATTAATGCGAATATTTTCGGGTCCAAGATCCTTAGCTAGATATCTAGATGTTGATTCCAGCGCCGCTTTTGCAACACCCATCCAGTCATACTTTGGCCAAGCAACCTGTGCGTCAAAATCTAGACCGACTACTGATCCCCCGCCATTAAACAAGGGACGCGCAGCCATAGTTAAGGATTTAAGTGAGAAGGCAGAAACCTGAAGAGCTGTTGCAACATCTTCCCATTGTGTATTCAAGAAGTTTCCACCAAGTGCTGCCTCTGGTGCAAAACCAATTGAGTGCACAACACCATCTAGGCCTTCTGGGAAGTGTTCACGAACCCGTGATTCAAGAGCGGCTAAATCGGCATCACTTGTCACATCTAATTCAATAACAGGACATGGCTTAGGCAAACGTCCTGAAATTCGGGTAGTTAATGAAAGCGCTCTACCAAAACCAGTCAAGATAACATCTGCGCCTTGTTCCTGGGCAAGACGTGCAATATGAAAAGCAATAGAGGCATCGGTTAATACACCTGTGACCAAAATCTTTTTGCCTTCAAGTATTCCCATTTAGTGCCCCATTCCTAATCCGCCATCAACTGGAATTAAAGCACCAGAGATATAACTTGCTTGTGGTGATGCAATAAAGGTTACGACATCAGCGATTTCTTCTGCGGTGCTAAAGCGTCCAAGAGGCACCGACCCTGCAATTTCTCCCCGACGCTTTTCATCTAGTGTTGCAGTCATATCGGTTTCAACAAAACCAGGGGCGATCACATTAGCTGTGATTCCACGACTGCCCAGCTCGCGAGCAAAAGAGCGTGCCATGCCAACCAAGCCTGCTTTAGAGGAGGAGTAGTTAACTTGTCCGGCCGAGCCAACAGCTCCAACTACTGAACCCACAAATATCAAACGACCACGCTTTAATTTCAGTAAGCCCTTTGTAGCGCGGCGCGCAACGCGAAACGCACCTGTCAGATTTGCATCAATGACAGATTCAAAATCCTCATCGCTCATGCGCATGACAAGACCATCTTTTGTGATGCCAGCATTTGCAACGACAATCTCAGGTGTTCCCCATTGTTCTTCAATTGAGGCAAATCCTGCATCAACACTCTCGGTGCTGGTCACATCCATCTGAACTGATTTGAATCCCTGCGGTGGAGTGCCACTGCGGTAGGTCACAACAACATCGTGGCCAGCAGCTTTGAGGGAGTGTGCGATTGCTAATCCAATTCCGCGGTTTCCGCCTGTGACTAAGGCAATTGAACTCATGGTCAAAACCTAGTGGCTACCTTTGAGTAAACAAAAGAAGCGAAGGTGCGCGCCGAGCACTACCCTTGCTCACATGGCCAAAGAAAAGAAGATCTACGACATCACGAGTGCCCCCAGCGCACTTACCCGTGATCAAGCTGGTCGACAAAAGCGATATTTCATTTCCATGATGATTCGAACCGCTTGCTTTATTTTGACCGTTATCTTGCCAAGTCCTTATCGCTGGTTTGCCCTTTTGGGCGCCGTGACTCTGCCCTACTTCGCAGTTGTGATCGCTAATGCAGGACGTGAAACTGTTACCCGCGGTGCTGACGTAGTCGAAGATAAGCCACTCGCACTCGATTAAGCATGACCTCCACGCAAAAAACTAAGGAGCCGTGGGCTCTCTTTAAATCACTGATTGCCTTACTTCTAATAATCTTTTGCCTTTGGGGTTCACAGTGGCAGTATCACCGCGGCGTTGATCGTCACGCTCGTAATGCTGTCATTGAAGAACGAATTGCTAAATCTCCAATCGAGCTAAGTACACTGGCGGGAACTCTGCCTGATTATGAATGGCAAACTGTTTCCACCTCTGGGGCTTTCGATACTGACAAACAAATCTTGCTGCGAAATCGCTATAACGATGGTAAGTATGGATATGAAGTACTCACACTGTTTAGAACAAGTGACAACAAAAGCTTCTGGGTTGATCGTGGCTGGGTTGAAGCTGGCGCAACAGCGACAACTCCACCTGTTGTCACCTCATTGCCACAAGGTGAGGTTTCAATTACTGGACGTTTGCGTCTTGATTCTTCCTTGCCTCGTGGTTCATTTTTTGCACTGCCTGGCAAGGGCGAAGGTCTAGTTTCAGAACTTAATGCCCAGTCCCAACTTGATACTGAAAAGTTCTATATTGACCTTCTATCTGGATCAGATTCTTCCTTGACTCCTGAGGTAACAGCACAACTACCCGAACTAAGCGACGGCCCACACATGGCATATGCCTTGCAGTGGATTTTCTTTGGAGGCTTAGTTATCTACGGGCGAATCTTGATTCGTCGCACCCGTTAAATCCTGTCTGTTATAAAGATCTGAATACAACCCGCCCTTAGCAACAAGTTCATCATGCTTACCGCGTTCCACAATTGAACCCTTTTCAAGTACCAGAATCTGATCCGCATCTCGCACCGTGCTTAAACGGTGAGCAATAACAACGCTCGTTCTTCCCTTTAGTGCAGACTGCAAAGCGGCGTGTACAAGCTGTTCATTTTCAGAATCAAGGTGTGCTGTGGCCTCATCAAGGATTACCACTGCCGGAGATTTCAAGAGCAACCTCGCAATCGCAAGTCGCTGCTTTTCTCCACCTGAAAGCCTGTGCCCACGCTCTCCCACCATTGTGTCTAAACCATTTGGCAATGACTCAATCAACTCCCAGATTTGTGCAGATTCACATGCCGCTTGCATCTCTGCAGGAGTTGCATCTTGCTTTGCATAACGAAGATTCTCTGCGATCGATTCATGAAATAAGTGGGCATCCTGCATCACAACACCAATTGAATCACGCAAAGATTCAACGGTTAAATCACGTATGTCATTGCCATCAATTTTGATAGCGCCATTAGTAACATCATAGAGTCGAGGCAGCAACGCACTGATAGTTGTTTTACCAGCACCTGATGGACCAACCAACGCTGTCATCGTGCCAGGTTCTGCAACAAATGAAAGATTACGTAGAACTTGTCCACTCTGAACTGTCTCAGCTTTAGCTGCAGACTCAAGTGAAGCCAATGAAATCTCTTCTGCACGTGGATAGGAGAAGTCGACCTTGTCGAACTCAATACGTGGCTCTTTAGTAACGAGAACCTTTGCGCCATCACGATTTTTCACCATTGGTTCTAGGTCTAACACTTCAAAAACTCTTTCAAAAGAAACAAGTGAAGTCATCACATCAATACGCACATTTGAAAGCGCGGTGAGTGGTCCATACAAACGAGCAAGTAACGCTGTGATCGCTAGCAATGTTCCAACGGTTACTCCACCGCTAATTGCCAGATGTCCACCAATTCCATATGCAAAAGCGGTCGCAATGGCTGCAACGCTAGTTAGCGCAATAAAGAACAATCTGTTCAGCATCGCCATCTTGATGCCGATGTCGGCAACGCGTCTTGCACGAGATCTGAAGTACTCACGCTCACGGTCAGGCTCACCATAGAGAGCGACCAGCATCGCACCTGAGACATTAAAGCGCTCAGTCATGGTGCTCGACATTTCCGCGTTAACGCTAAATGACTCACGAGTAAGTGACTGAAGTCTGCGTCCTACCCACTTTGTTGGTATCAAAAACACAGGCAGGAGAATCAGTGAAAAAATAGTGATCTGCCACGACAGGATCAGCATTGTTATACCCACCAAAACAAGACTGACAACATTGCTGACAACCCCTGAAAGGGTGGCGGTAAATGCTTGTTGCGCGCCTATGACATCAGAATTAATTCGAGAAATCAGCGCGCCAGTCTGCGTGCGGGTGAAAAAAGCAATGGATTGTTTTTGAACGTGAGCAAAAACCAGTGATCTGAGATCATAAATTAAACCTTCACCGATTCGTGAAGAGAAATAACGTCCCAACATATTAAATCCGGCATCTGCGATGGCAAGTAGACCAACAAATAGTGCAAGTCGTGTTACCACTGCGCCATCTTTAGGGATCACGCCATCATCGATGAGCTGCTTTAGAAGAAGCGGTGTTGCCACAACCAATGCGGCATCGACCACAACAGTTGCAAGAAAAATAATGATGTTGGTTCGGTATGGAAGTGCAAACTTAAAAATACGCTTGACTGTGCCTGGTTTTAATTTTTGTTCCTTTACTGAAGGATCAGCTGTCATTGAGCGGTGGGTCATCCACGCTGCATGCATCGACATAATTAAACGGTAAAGCCTAGGGCGCGAAGCTGCTCTCTTCCGTCATCAGAAATCTTGTCTGGACCCCAAGGCGGCATCCACACCCAATTAATTTTCACATCTGTTGTCATCCCCGCAAGGGCTGCGCGAGTTTGATCTTCGATTACATCCTGCAGCGGGCATGCTGCAGATGTGAGAGTCATGTTGAGGATTGCGATATTGGCTTCATCAACCATGACATCGTAAATAAGGCCAAGGTCTACAACATTGATACCAAGTTCAGGATCAACAACATCCTTCATCGCCTCAGTTACATCATCAACACTTGTTGCCATCGTTACTCTCCCCCTGTTGTTGTCTTAATTCTAACCGCTGCATCCTTAAACGCCATCCACCCTAAAAGTGCGCACTTAATGCGGGCAGGAAACTTCGAAACGCCTGCAAGTGCTACGGCATCATCTAGGACATCTGGATTGCCCTGCTTGGTTCCCTTGCTATGCATGAGCTCAGTAAATTCATCGAGAATGGCATCTGCTTCAGCAAAGCTCTTATCGACCAATAAATCACTTGCGATTGAAACACTCGCCTGCGAAATCGAACAGCCAACCCCATCCCACGTAATGCTTTTAATCACGCCATTTTCTGCAGTGACATTAAGAGTAATCTCATCGCCGCAGCTTGGATTCACGTGATGTACCTGAGCACCATATGTCGCCGATAAACCCTTGTTCAAAGGGTGCTTATAGTGATCAAGAATTACTTCCTGATAAAGGCTATCTAATTCCATTATGCAAAGTATTTCCGTGCGCCAAGGATTGCATTAAATAAGGCATCACAATCTGACTCTTCGTTATACAAATATAGTGATGCACGAGTAGTTGCAGGTACGCCAAGTTTTCTCGTTAGTGGCCAGGCGCAGTGATGCCCGGTGCGAACTGCCACACCTTGGCTATCAACATACTGGCCTAGATCGTGTGGATGAATCTCCCCCACGGTGAATGAAACTGTTCCGCCACGAGAATCAAGATCTGTTGGTCCAACAATTTTAAGTTCCGGAACCTGCAGCAACTTCTCAATTAAATACTTAGTAAGTGAAACCTCGTGATTGTGAACGTTACTCATGCCAAGTGCTGTTAAGTAATCAAGAGCAGCACCGAGACCAACGGCTTGTGCCATGTTTGGAACTCCGGCTTCAAACTTGCGTGGTGCTGGTGCCCAGGTTGCAGCAGTCATTGTTACGGTTTCGATCATTGAACCGCCATAGAGAAATGGAGGCAGATCTTCAAGTAAAGAACTCCATAACACACCAACACCTGTTGGTCCCAAAGCCTTGTGGCCAGAGAAAACAAGAAAATCAACATCTAGCTCTTTCACATCGATTGGCATGTGCGGAGCTGATTGGCAAGCATCTAGTACGACAACTGCGCCTACTTCATGTGCGCGAGCGACTATCTCCTTTAGAGGAATTATTGTTCCTAAAACATTTGACTGATGAGTCAGAGCGACAACTTTTGTGTTCTCTGTGATCACAGAGTCGATGTTTGAAAGATCCAAACGGCCATCTGGTGTAATTTCAAACCACGATAGCTTCGCGCCTGTGCGCGCTGCTAGTTGCTGCCAAGGGATCAAATTAGCGTGGTGTTCCATCTCAGTAACAACGATCTTGTCCTTTGAAGTAAGTGCGAAGCGAGTTCCGGGTGCGGCATTTCCCATTGCATAGGCGATGAGGTTGAGTGACTCTGTTGCACCCTTTGTAAAGACAATTTGCTCTTCACGTGCACCAAGGAATTTAGCTACCTTCAGTCGAGCACCTTCATAGGCATCCGTTGCTTCTTCTGCCAATTGATGAGCCCCGCGGTGCACAGCTGCATTGTGAAACTTATAGAAGTTACTTTCTGCATCAATGACTGAAAGTGGCTTCTGGCTAGTGGCTCCGCTATCTAGATAGACCAGCTTTTTACCGTCGCGAATAGTACGTTCAAAGATTGGGAAATCTTTACGTACATTCGCAACGTTAAATGCCATAACTTTCTTATTTGCTCACATAATCTGCATAGCCATTTGCTTCTAGCTTGTCAGCTAACTCTGGACCGCCTTGTTCAACAATACGACCATTAGCAAAAACGTGTACAAAGTCTGGCTTGATGTATTGCAGGATACGCGTGTAGTGCGTAATCAAAATGACACCAAGATTGTTTGCCGCCTTCGCGCGGTTTACACCCTCAGAAACAATACGCAGTGCATCTACATCTAGTCCTGAATCTGTTTCATCAAGAATTGCCATCTTTGGCTTTAGGAGCTCTAGTTGCATGATCTCGTGACGCTTCTTCTCGCCACCAGAAAAACCTTCATTTACGTTACGTGCCGCAAATGATGGATCCATGTTCAGTGCTTCCATTGCGCCCTTTACCTCGCCAACCCATGTGCGAAGCTTTGGTGCTTCACCACGAAGGGCAGTTGCTGCAGTACGCAAGAAGTTAGAAACTGAAACTCCTGGAACTTCAACTGGATACTGCATCGCTAAGAACAGACCAGCCTTTGCGCGCTCATCAACTGTCATATCAAGAACATCTGCGCCATCTAGCGTTACAGATCCACCTGTGATTGTGTACTTAGGGTGTCCTGCAATTGAGTAAGCAAGAGTTGATTTACCTGAACCATTTGGGCCCATGATGGCGTGAGTCTCGCCGGACTTAATTGTTAGATCGACACCCTTAAGGATTTCGACTGTGCCGTTGTCAGTATCTACTGATACCTGTAGGTCGCGGATTTCTAGTGTGCTCATTTTTTCTCTCTTCTCTCTTTGCTAAATCTCTACCGTGACGGCGTTTCCGTCGATTGATACCGCATAAGTTTTCAATGCAATGTTGGCTGGAAGGGTTAATGCTTCTCCTGTGCGTAGATCAAACTCTGCGCCATGTAGCCAGCACTCAATTTTGAATCCTGTGACATCGCCTTCTGACAACGATGCATCTGAGTGAGTGCATGTGTCATCAATGGCAAATACCTCATCCCCCACGCGTGCGACGCAAATTGACTTACCGTTCTTTTCAATAAGAACTGGCTTGCCTTGAGTGAGTTGATCTAGAACTAAATCAGACATTGTTGGCTGCCTTTTCTAGTTCGTTATCAATACGATCCATAATTCGGTTTTGAACATCTTCATTTCCGATTTCTAGAACGATCTCATTGAAAAAGCCGCGGACAACCAAACGACGAGCATCTGACATAG
>JBIILL010000058.1:0-7702 GCA_044232665.1 Candidatus Planktophila sp.
TGTAGTAACCCTTGATGTCACAAAGGGCGAAGAGACTTTCTACGCAAAGTCTGAAGTTTCCTTTACATGCAATAAGCCTGGTTATTCAACATTTATTGATGCTGTCGGTCGCTCAGTCATTAGCGCAACTCTTAATGGCACACCCGTTGATACAAGTAACTTTGATGGCCAATCAATCTTTATCACCAACCTTGCAGCAGATAATCTTTTAGTGATTGAAATCGAAGCTGAGTATTCAAAATCAGGCGAAGGCTTGCAGCGTTCAGTTGATCCATCAGATGGTGAGGTCTATCTGTACTCACAAGGAGAAACCGCCCACATCCGTAACATGTTCCCTTGCTTTGATCAGCCATCGTTAATGGCAACTTTCTCATTAACTGTTACAACACCTGGTCACTGGGAAGCTGTCTCAAACAATCCAGTTGAATCAAAGGTTGCAAAGGGTGATTTAGCAGAGTGGAAGTTCAGAACAACTCCTCGCATTGTTACTTATTTGGATTGCCTGATTGCTGGGCCGTACTCACATGTGCATGATGTTTATAAGGGCGAAAAAGAGATCCCGCTTGGTATTTACTGCCGCAAGTCAATGATGCAGTACTTGGATCCAGAAGATATTTTCTTGTTAACTAAGCAAGGCTTTGAGTACTTTGAAAAGACATTTGGTTTGGCATATCCATTTGAAAAGTATGACCAAATCGCAGTTGTTGACTTTAACGCAGGTGCGATGGAGAACGCTGGCGCGGTTACATTCCGTGAAGAGAGTTTGATATTTAGAAGCCACATGCCTGAAAAGGCGTATCTGTGGCGAGCAAACACAATCCTGCACGAGATGGCTCACATGTGGTTTGGTGACATGGTCACTATGTACTGGTGGGATGATCTCTGGCTTAACGAATCATTTGCAGAGTGGTCTTCTTACTTAGCCCTATCAGAGGCAACACGCTTTAAGGGTGCTTGGTCAGAATTTAGCATTGCACGAAAGAACTGGGCTTATCGCCAAGATCAGCTCTCTTCAACCCACCCCATCATCGCTGACATGGTTGATATGGAAGCGGTTAATGCAAACTTTGATGGAATTACCTATGCAAAGGGTGCCTCTGTGTTGCACCAATTAGTTGCTCACGTTGGTCGCCCACAATTTATCGCAGCACTTCAAAAGTACTTTGCCAAGCATGCTTGGAGTAATACAACTCTTAATGACTTGTTAGTCGAATTAGAAGCAACGAGCGGGCGCAAACTTGATGCTTGGGTGAAAACATGGCTGCAAACAGCAGGTGTTAACACACTGCGTCCAGTCTTAGATATTGATGGCGACACATATAAGTCAATCTCCATTTCGCAGGAAGCACCACGCGTTCCTGCAGGTTCCAAGGAGCTTCGTCCACACCGCTTAGCCGTTGGCCTTTATGACATTATTGGCGGGAGTTTGAAGCTTCGCAAGAGCGTAGAGCTAGATGTAGTTGGCGCAACAACATTGGTGGCAGATCTTGCAGGTGAAAAGGTTGCAGACCTACTCCTGATCAATGATCGTGATCTTTCATATGCAAAGATTCGCTTTGATGATCGCTCTATTGCAACTCTAAAGACCCACCTTGGAAAATTCGATGACGCCCTAGCGCGCGCTCTCTGTTGGACGGCGATCTGGGATATGCATCGTGATGCTGAAATTTCATCAGCAGACTTCATTGAAATCGCACTGAGCGGTCTTGCAGGTGAAGGTGATGATGCAATTGTAAGTACCGTTCTACTGCAGCTATCAACTTCAGTTGAGGCGTATTCAAAGGAAGCAAATCGCAATACTTACCGTGAAAAATTAGCTGATGGATTGTGGGCGCTTGCGCAAAACAGCAAGCCAGGAAGTGACCTTCAACTTCTCTTCTCACGGGCATTTGCTCTCAGTGCACAAACAGAAGCGCAGACTGCACATATCCGAGCGTTATTTAATGGCAGCGCACCTGGGCTAAAGGTCGACACAGATCTTCGTTGGTACTTCCTTATTGCACTCACAGAGCGCGGTGCAACAACAAAGGCTGAACTAGATGCCGAACTTGCAGGTGACAAAACAACTGCGGGCAGCCTGGCATTTGAAACTTGTTTGGCAGCAATGCCAACAAGTGATGCTAAAGCCTATGCATTTAATAAGGTTCTCAATGAAGAGATTGCAACCTCAGTTCGCTCTGCCCTCATCGCTGGTTTCCAGCGACCAATCCAGGGTGCGTTGTTAGAACCCTTTGTGCATCTTTACTTCGACAATCTCATTTCAGTGTGGGAATCAAACTCTTATGATCCAGCGGCAAAGTATGTGACTGGCTTCTATCCTTCATGGGTTGTGAAGCAATCTACTGTGGATCTAACTAACACTTGGCTAGACGGTGCCGGAAAAGATTCTCCTGCAGTCTTGAAAAAGCTACTGAAAGAGTCACAGGATGGATTAATCCGCGCGCTTAAGGTGCAGGGACTAGATAAGTAATTAGTCGATAGAAGTAATTACAGATGGTGCCTTGCTCTTTTTAGGAGCGGTCAGCGCATAAGCAATTACTGAAATCCCAACAAACATCACTGTTGGAATTACTAAAAAAGTAACAACGGTTTCAAAGACAGATAAACCTGGAGCTGACGTTACTGGACCTTCAAAGATTGTCATGGGTGTAAGTGTAAATTACTTATGCAGTTGCCGCTGCCACGCCAAATGGCTGCAAGTACGGCAACCATCTGTGATCTGTGCGACCTGTACCCAAAATTCTCCATGCAGCCCCCACCGGCTCACGCGGCAAGGTGCGCAAACGCCATCCAAGTTCTTTGAGGTGTTTGTCAGCTTTAAGGTGGTTGCACTTGTGACACGCAGAGACAACATTTTCCCAGTTATGACCACCACCACGACTGCGTGGAATCACATGGTCAATTGAGGTTGCAGGTGCTGTGCAGTAAACACAACGGCCACCATCTCGAGCAAAGATTGCTCTACGAGAAAGTGGCACAGAGTGACGATAAGGAATTCGAACAAATTTTGTAAGGCGCACAACTGCAGGCAATGAAACCTGACCGCCAGCAAATCGTAAAATCTCGCCAGAATCTTCAACCATTACAGCTCGGTGATTTAAGACAAGGATCAGCGCGCGACGCTCTGTTATGACACCCAACGGCTCGTAGGTGGCATTTAAGACAAGTGTGCGCGACATGTATCGCTCCCGATCTAGCGCCTGGCTGGCACCGATTGACATATCTTGCACCAAAACACCCGACCGCGTGGGTATTTGAATGGGGCTTTTAGGTAAAGATTTGGATAAGGTCTCGTCATTATGAGCGATTCCATGCGTGACTTCCTTGATTGGATGGCCGGGACTCCCCTGCGCATCCTGATCATCCTTATTGGCGCTGCCTTTATTCAAACATTTGGCTCTCGCGCAATTACCCGTGCGATGAACAAGTTGGCCTCGGCTGATTTAGTACCCGGACCACGCAACATCGTTGCTCGTCAAAAAGAGCGCGCCAGCACAATCGGCGGAGTCTTGAGTGCAACATTAAAGACTGCAACCTGGATCATCGCACTTGCAATGGCACTTGGAGAGTTCGGATTTGATCTTGGTCCACTTATCGCCTCAGCTGGAATCGTTGGTGTTGCAGTCGGACTTGGTGCACAAACACTGGTGCGCGATATTTTGTCAGGAATCTTTATGTTAATTGAAGATCAATACGGGGTCGGCGACTCAGTTGATGTACTAGAAGTTGAAGGTGTAGTTGAAAAAGTTGGACTACGCGTAACAACTGTGCGTGATGGTCAAGGAACTCTCTGGTACTTGCGCAATGGTGAAATCTTAAAAGTTGGAAATCAATCTCAATCTGGTTGATTCACCATCGAATGTGCAGCCATTTCTAAATAGCCCCATAGTTGCTCCTTTAGCGCTGCATCCATCTCAACGCCATCTACCGCCTTACGCATTGCGCTGAGCCAAGCATCGCGAGCTTTTATATCAATAGAAAATTGCGCATGGCGCATACGAAGGCGTGGGTGTCCACGGTTTTCTTGGTAGGTATCAGGTCCACCCCAGTACTGTTCTAGAAACCATTGCAAGCGTTGGGCGGCGCCTTGTAGATCATTTTCTGGATACATCGGACGCAAGATTGGATCAGTTGCAACAACAGCGTAGAACTGCGAGACCAAATCTGCGAAGAACTTTTCACCACCAACTTGTTCGTAGAAGTTGCTCATGGAAGAAGGTTAATCTCATTACTTGGCTGTGGAATAGATTTGAATTTGAAAGACATGACACCTAAGGCAAGGACAGGAATGGCTGCAGCTAAGCAAAGCCAGCCGTAACTGAGAGTTCCGATGATTACACCGGCTATTGCGCCGCCACCAGCACCTGCAAGATTCATGACTAAGTCACTTGCACCTTGAGATGATGCTTTAAATTCTGCCGAGACACTCTCTGATAGAAGTGTCGATCCAGCAATTAGCGTGCAGGACCAGCCCAACCCAAGTAAAAACAAACCAATACCTAAGGTGTAGGCATCATCTGCTTGCGCCTTGCCGGAAATTATTGTTGACAGCAAAAGCGTAAGTATTCCGATTTGGATAATACGCACTCTTCCGTAGCGATCACTGAGAGATCCAACCAATGGTGAAAATGCATACATGCCAAGTACGTGAACGCTAATAACTAAACCAATAATGGTAAGCGAAACATCAACATGTGCCATATGTACTGGAGTCATCACCATGACTGAAACCATTGCAACATGTCCTATGGCAATTGAAAGGATCGCAAAAAGTGCCTTTGGATTATTGCCAATGTGCTTGAGAGCTAGCTTTGTAGAGCCCTTTTTACTCTTCTCAAGGTTTTCCTTATTTGCGATTAGATAAGGATCAGGACGCAAGAAAATTAGGATTACAACAGAGGCAAAAAGAAGAGTTACCGCTGAAATCATGTAAGGGCCAACAAGTCTGGGCAAACCAAACCCTTCTGCCAAATTACCTGCAGGCTGCATGAGATTTGGACCAGTAACCGCTCCAATAGTTGAACCCCACACAACAAATGAGAGTTGCTTAGCTCTAGTTTCAGTAGTTGCAAGATCAATAGCTGCAAAGCGGGCTTGATATCCAGCAGCTGATGCTGCTCCAACTAAAAATGTTCCGATCAACATTAAAAATATGTTTCTTTGTGCCCCGCCCGTGATTGCAAATATCGAACCAATAACACCAGCGATATAGCCGACAGACAATGCCAAACGACGACCACCTTTGGCCGTCAAGCGTGCAAGTGGCAAAGCTAATGCAGCTGCCCCAAGTACCGCGCTAGTTTGTGCCAGCCCTGCCAAAGTTTCTGAATCTGTAATAGATGAAACTAAAAGCGATCCAGCAGCAACAGTTCCGGCAACACCAACACCGCTTAAAACTTGGGCCGTTGCTAGTGTCTTAACAACTTTGTTTTGAAGCTGTGTGTTGGGCATTATGGAATTAACCGAACCCAGACGGCAGTATCGGTTGGCAAGGTGCGTCCTGTTACCGGACCACTTGCAACCAAAATTTTGCTGTTACTTGGTAGTTCAATTGCTGCACCAAAGTTGATGTAGCAAGCAAAATCTCCGGGACGTTCAAAGGCAACAACATCTTTGCCAGCTTCGATCCATTCCATTGGACCATCGCCCAAACCTGCTTCAGCCTTACGGATAGCAAGTGCTTCGCGATACATAGTAAGTGTTGATCCTTCAACACCATCTTGTGTATCTACTGCGTACTTGCCCATCCACGGAGATTGTGGCAACCATGACTCATCAAGTTTCAAGGAATTATTTGTTGAAAAACCAAAACCACCCTTTGGATCAGCAGACCACGGCAATGGAACGCGGCAACCATCACGACCACGATCTTGGAAACCACTCATCTTCCACCGTGGATCAGTTAAACGATCTTCAGGAAGATCGCGCACTTCAGGTAAACCAATTTCTTCGCCTTGATACAAATATGTTCCACCAGGTAGTGCCAATGTCATCAAGGTTGCACTACGAGCACGCAATGTTCCGCGTGCAATATTTAACTTCTTGGCATCACCTTGGCGAGAAAATGTTGTGCCCCCGTGGTTAGTTAACCCAAGATCTAGGCGATCAACTGAGCGCACCACATCGTGGTTGTTAAACACCCACGATGTAGGAGCACCCACTTCAGCTAAGGCTTCAATTGAGTTATCAATCTTTGCTTTAATCTGCTTGGCATCCCACAATGTTGTGAGCATTTCAAAGTTAAATGAGTTCTGTAGTTCATCTGGGCGCACATATCTAGCGATGCGAGATGCTGGACTTACCCACGCCTCTGCCACAGCCATGCGATCTCCTGGATATGAATCAAAGATTTTGCGCCAAGAACGGTAAATTTCATGGACACCTTCTTGATCCCAGAATGGTTTGTGCTCTGTGCCAAGCATTGATGCAGTTGGATCAATGCGAATATCTGGCAACCCTGCTTCTTTGACCATGCCGTGTGCAACATCGATGCGGAAACCATCAACACCGCGGTCTAACCAAAACTTCAATACATCTTCTAGATGATCTTTAACCTCTTGGTTTTCCCAATTCAAATCTGGTTGTTCAACTGCAAAGAGGTGTAAGTACCACTGCCCGGGTGTGCCATCAGCTTCGATGACGCGCTCCCAAGCAGGTCCGCCAAAAACTGCTTCCCAGTTATTGGGTGGCAAGTCTCCATTTTCACCTTTGCCATCACGAAACATAAAACGCTCACGCTCTTTTGATCCAGGCTTTGCAGCCAAAGCTTCTTGGAACCACTTGTGATCACTTGAAGTGTGGTTAGGAACAATGTCAACAATAAATTTAATTCCAAAATCATGAGCTTCTTTAATGAGTTGCTCTGCTTGAGCCAATGTTCCGTAAGCAGGCTCGATATCCATGTAGTCAGAGACGTCATAGCCGTGATCATGCTGTGGTGATGGATACCAAGGAGAAATCCAAATTGCATCAATTCCGAGTGACTTTAAATATGGAAGACGTGAACGAATACCTTCAACATCGCCAATTCCATCACCATTTGCATCAGCAAATGAACGTGGATAGATCTGGTAGGTAACCGCATCTCTCCACCATGGGCGTTCTGTGCGTGAAGCTATTGGTGCCACTATTAACTCCCTAGATACTTGTTAAGGAACTCGCGCTCCGCATCAGTCAGGGGCCGAGATTTTTTGGTGTCCATGGAAACAGTTACTTGGACAGTCTTAACAACTGCCAAGAGCTCATTCTCGTACTTCATCTCATAGGTCACACCAAATGATGATGTACCAATTTTATTGACCCAGATTTCAACATCGATGTAGATATCACCGGTGTAGATAGGTGCGATGAAATCAACCTCTGCTCTAGCCACAACCATTTCAATCATCTTTGACCACGCGTAGCGGGCCTCTTGAGCAAAGATTAAATACGTCGAATTATTAACATGACCAAAGGCATCGAGATCGCCCCAACGCACATACTGCTTGTTTGTAAATCTCATTAGCGAGTCAACTTTCGGTATGTCATGCGATGTGGACGGGATGCCTCAGCGCCCAATCGTTCCCGCTTGTTTTCTTCATAGCTTTCAAAGTTTCCTTCAAACCAGAACCACTTCGCATCTCCCTCGTAAGCCAAGATGTGAGTTGCTACGCGGTCAAGGAACCAACGATCGTGAGAGATCACTACGGCACACCCTGGAAAC
>JBIILL010000059.1:0-7646 GCA_044232665.1 Candidatus Planktophila sp.
AAAGTGAAAGTCCCAATGCATAGGTTGAATAACGGGTCACTGGTGCACTACCGCTTTTTGCAGATTGTCGACCTGCAAAACCAAGCCCAATCAACACACCTAAAGCGATGCACAACAGGGCAAAACCGATTGCGCTGTTTGATACTCCCAATTCTTTTTTAAAATCTGGAATCCGAGCATAAAAGGCACCAACTGTGGATCCATTAATAACGAAGGAAGTTGTAATTGCGATTCGAGCGCGAGAGTATTCGCGTAACTGCATCATTGTGAAAGTATATATTAAAAGAACACTAAGAAGAGTTGCCCCACGTTCTGACTAATAAGTTATACAGTTCTAACGCGTGCCCCTTATTTAGTTTTTGCTAATTGCCCAACACTGGCTAAATGCTCTGGGCAATATCAGGAATAAGTGCGGCCCCAAACGCGCCGGCAAAAATTCCTAAAGTTGAGGGAACTAACTTCAGGCTTGATGATGAATAAATGTTTCTACCCAAATTTTCATAGACCATTTTTTCTAAATTGTTCCAATATTGAGAAATACTGCCTCCAATCACAATCACTTCCGGATCTAGCCCGTTAATGATTGTAAACAGCCCATCACTTAAAAACTTGGAATATTCCTTCCAAACTAGGGGATTATTGTTCCCGTAAATTTCTTGCAGTTTTTCTAATCCCTTGCGTGATGCCGCCTGCTCCCAACAATTATCTATCCCACAATAACAAGGATGATTAATCCCAGGAATCGGCGTATGGCCACTTTCGGGGTGCTCGCCTTTGAGATTCCGTACAGGTTTGCCATTTCTTAATCCAGCGACACCAATTCCTGTTCCTAGTGTCACCATGACTAAGGATTCAACTTTTCTATCAAACGTCCATTGATACTCAGCATAGGCCGCAGCAATGGCATCGTTATCAATGCTAACTGGAACATTAAACGCAGCTGATAGTGAACCAACTAAGTCAATCCCAGTAAATCTAGGCAGGGTATCTGGATTACTAATTAAGCGAGTTTTTAAATTCACGGGGCCGCTTGCACCGATTCCTATCGAAGACAAGGGATAGTTACTGTCGATCATCTTCTTGATTTGATTAATGAGAATTTCTACCGGGTTATCATCAAAATTAGATGTTGGAATATCAAAAGATGCCAGCGCTTTTCCATGCTCAGTGATAGCAACGCCTTTTACACCGGTTCCACCAATGTCAATCCCGACGCGACAATAATTATGCATGCTAGTAATCCTGAACCAATCAAACTCGTTGAATTTTGATTTGCTTTGCGGCGTAGCTTTTTGCAATTTCGGAACTCAGATTCCCATCTGTAACAATTTTCAAAATACTCTTTAAATCACAAATATGAGCAAAAGCAGTTCTCGCAAACTTGGTTGAATCTGCCATAACGGTTGTCCTTCCTGAAACGCGCATGGCCACCTGTTTAATTGCTGCATCTTCCAAGTTCCACTCAGTGCAGCCATCAACTAGATCTACCCCTGAAACCGTCATGAAGTAACTGTCGAAGCGATAGTTGGCCAGAGTTTGCGCAGCGGAGGCACCAATAAAGGTCTCCTCTGGCTTTCTTAGCATTCCGCCAGGAATTATCAACTGAGTTTCTGGACTCGAAGAAAGTACATTGGCCACTCTTAAGCTTGGAGTACAAACAGTAATCTTCCGATTCACCAGAGCCATAGCTAATGCAACACCAGTGCTGCCTCCATCAATGATTATTGATTCACCGTCCAGAATTTCCTGTGCAATAGTTGTTGCAATCTCTCGCTTTTCTTTCGCATTTCGTTCAACACGGATTGAAAAAGGAGGTTCATACGATGTCTTGGCCCCGCGTGAAACTACTCCTAGTCGAATTTGAACCGCGCCATCAGTCTGTAAACTTTCAACATTGCGTCGAATAGTCATCTCTGATACCGAAAATATTTTTGCTAACTCAACTAAGGATGTGTCTCCATATTTTTCAATGTGATTAAAAATCGCATACAGGCGAGCAGCAGGTTTCATTATTCCCTCAACTAGTTAACCACTTTTGAACTCCATCAAGATATTCATCTGTGATTTCTGATTCGGTTGCGATGGTATACCAAAGATTACCACTTTGCTTCCAATAATCCCGCATGTGTTTTAAGCCCTCCCGAACATCGTCCCAAGTTATGTCCATATCTTCTGGTTGATAAGCAACTCCCATTGAATCCATTTTGTCCTTAATAAACTGAGGATCGTTTCCTTGGAGGTAACTCATTAGAAGAACCCCGAGCGCTACTACTTGTCCATGTAAAAATGGTTTGTGAGTAAGGTGCTCGAGTGAATAGAAAAAAGTATGCTCTGATCCCTCAATAGGGCGTGGATTCCAACCTGTATTGTTGAATGCAGCACCACCCCAACGCAATGCACCCATTAAAATGCGAATTCCTTCATCGCTAACTTCGTGAATCTCATCCGCTGCATTTAATACAGAGTCCAGTACCTCTCTTGCAGCCGACACCCAATATTCTTCCAAGGGCCATTTGCTTTCAACTTTTCCCTTTTCAACCGCGTAACGATAATCCCAATGGCCGGTGTAGTAACAGAGAATGTCACCAACGCCGGAGCGATTTATGAATTTTGGTGCACTTTGAATAATGTCATAATCTACATAAACCATCTCCGGAACTTTAAAGCCGACATACTTGAGAATCCCGTTTTCACGAATTGCGGCTCTCTGAGCAAATGGCGCGTTAACTGACATAGAAGTTGGAACTTGAAATAGCGGCTTATCCGTTCTCCATGCAACGTACTTTGCGACGTCTATAGCTACACCGCCTCCAAAACCAACAACGCTATTGAATGATGGGAGATTCTTAATTTTGGCTTCCAAGTCCACAATTTCCAATGAATCTGGTGTGTAAAGAACGAAGTCACTGCCATCAAAATTCTTAGAATAGGTGGGCCAAAGATCCTTGGCTGCTACCACCAAAATTGGTGTGTTTGCAATTTTAGGGATCTCTTGTAATAGATTTCTTCCAAAAGCTACATCAAACAGTTGCATTTCATCTCCTTCATAGTTGGTCTATTCCTTTACTGCCCCAAGACTTAAGCCTCGGATCAATTGTTTTTGTACGAGTAGTGTGACTAAAGCAATCGGGATTATGCACAAACAGGCTGCCGCCGCCATTGCACCGTAATCAATCGTCCTTGAAGTAACAAAGCCTCCGACATATACAGGAAGTGTCTTTGAGCCTTCATCCGCAAGAATCAATGGGAGCAAATACTCATTCCAGGAGAGCATCGCAACAAATATAGTTGTAGCACCTAGTCCGGACCTGGCTAGAGGAAGAATGATTCTACTTAAAATTCTGAATTGACTTGCGCCATCAATTTGCGCTGACTCTTCAATTTCAATTGGAATACCTTGGATAAAGCCGACCATAAGCCAGACCGAATAGGGGAGGTTTATTGCTGCGTAGCAGATTACTAATGCCCAAGAGTTATCGTAAAGTCCGAGCTTGACAACCATTTGGTACAACGGAACTGCTAAAACGATCCCAGGTAGCGCGCGAAGTAAGATCATCCAAGATTCAAATGGTCGACGACTTTTAAATCTTCCATTGCGCGCTAGAGCATATGCAGCTAGCGAACCCACTAGCACTGAAACAAAGGTTGCTAACACAGTTATAAACACTGAATTCTTAAGGGAAGAAATAAAAGTTTCGTCGCTAATAACACTACGATAATTCTCTAGCGTGAGATTACCTCCAAAAAACTTTGGCACTTTTGCAAAAATATCAAGTCTGTCGCGCAGAGATGTGAGTAATGTCCAATAGATTGGAAATAGAGAGCCTATGAAAAAAAATAGAAGAACGATGAAAGCGCTAAATCGAGCCAACTTAGATTTATTCATATCCGATTTGCCCTTCTCCACAACAAATACATTGGAGTTAAACTCAGCGTGATAATGATTCCAAGCGCTGCAGCTTGAGCTGTCTGGAGGAAAGTAAACCCGTATCTAAAGTCAAGCAAACTTATATTCTGAGTCGCAGTCCCAGGTCCCCCACTCGTCAATATATAGATGAAATCAAAAAGCTTTATGCTTTCAATTATTCGAATCATGACAACAACTAGTGCAACCGGCGCCAATAGTGGCAAAATTACATGCCGATATACTTGGAAAGTTGTTGCCCCATCGACTTTTGCCGCCTCGATTGGGCTAGCCGGGATATTTTGAAGACCAGCAAGCAACAAAAGCATTACAAAGGCTGTATTTTGCCAAGAGTCAACAAGAATCACACTCCAAATTGCTGAGTTTCTATCTCCAAGCCAATCTATAGCTGGAAGTCCAAACATATGTAGAGTGCCATTAATAACTCCGTTGTCGATATTCATCATGAGTCGCCACATAAGACCAACAGCAACTGGAGTTAAAAGAAGTGGCATCAGTATTCCTGATCGAAGTAATGCAGTGCCTCTTAATTCCATATTCAGAAGGACTGCAAGGAAAAACCCAAGCGGAATTTGGATAAGCAATGACATCCCAGAGATTATTACTGTAGTTCTGGTCGCTTCCCAAAATAGTGAATCTTTGAATATTTGGTTGTAGTTATCGAACCCGATGAACTGTGAGTCTGAATTCATTAGGTTTGCATCGCTAAATGAACTCGTGAAGCTAAAGAACATCGGGACAAGTACGATCGCCAACAGAAGCAGCCAGGCCGGGATTAGGTATACCCATCCGGTTTTCCTAATCTGCCACTTTTTGAGAGTTCTCCCATCTGATCTCTCAAAAAACTGCTTCTGTTGGCTTCGCACTTTTATCCCGTGTTACTTCTTTTTCATTGTTTTTGTGAGTTGTGCGGCCAACTTGTCTAGACCGGCTTTGGTTGTGGTCTTATCGGTCAGGATGTCTTGAACATTTGTTCCTATTTCAAAGGAAATTTGTCCCCATGTTGTAAGTGCTGGCAGACGACGACCACTAACTGAGGCTGGTCCAAGCACCGCAATATATGGTGAAGCCTTTAGAATCGCTGGATTTTTCACAATTGAAGTACGTCCAATCGCAGCGGCCCCTGCCTCCATCAATTTTGGGGTGTTCTCTTTGCTCAGTAACCAATCAAGGAATTGCCATGCGGCTTCCTTCTTCTTGCTGTCTGCAGGAATTCCAATATTCCATCCTGTCAGTTCTGTAATGTCAGATTTTCCAACAGGAATTGGGGCAGCTGCAATATTTGCTGCAGATTTTGAAGTCTTAGGATCCAAGATAACAGGTGCATATCCTGAATAATTGATCATCTGACCGATATTTTGAGTGGTGAAAAGTGTTGTCGCGTCATCACCATTTGCTGTGATAGCACTCTTTGGGCTGACTGCAAGCAAGCTCTTCATATAATTCGTGGCTTGAACTGCAGCAGAATTGTTAACAATAACTTTGCCAGAGGCATTTGTTAAATCGCCACCAAAACTCCAAACAAATTGTAGCCACCACCATGAATTTACTGAGCTGTTGTTTGCAATAACCTGACCATCTGCTTCACCACTCTGCTGAATCTTTTGCGCATTCTCAAGATACTGCGCCCAAGTCTTTGGAACGTTTAGTCCTAGCTTGGAGTAGATGTCAGTGCGATACCACAAAATCAGAGGTTCAGTTGAAAGATTAAGTCCATAAGTCTTGCCTGAATACTTTCCATACTCCTGTAGCGGTTTCACAAAGTCTTTTATGTCATAAGTCTTTGAAGCTTTAATAAACGAATCCAAGCTCGCCAAAGCATTTTGGCTCGCAAATGGTGCCAAATATGGGTTATCAAATTGCACTACATCATATGACCCTTTCTTTGACTGAAAGGAAAGCAACATTTTTTGGTGTGCAGAGTCGTATGGCGTATCGACCGTCTTAACTTTAATTCCTGTTTGTTTTTCGAACTCAGGAATTCGAGCTTTAATAGCATCTGCGGTCGGGCTAGGAATCAGAAACACAGTAATCGAACTTGGCTTCTGAGCGGCCGTTGCAGCCACACCTGGGACAGTTAGTGCAGCAATAGTTAAAAGACTAACTGCCGCTATCAATTTTTTCGAAGACCAGAGTCCTCGTTTACTTATCGCTTTCATCTCTTACCTTTCCGATTGCCTTACATCCTCTGCCTTTCAGAGAATTCTTATAGTTTTTGTGTGATCTTTTTCGCTACCAAGAACTTTCCTGCTTCCAATCCTTTACGTTTAGCAAATGCGAAACTCATGGTCTGAAATGCCAAAGCGTCACCAATTAATGGTTCGAGAGAATCTGACGTTTTAATATTCAAGATGCCACTAGGTGCAGAATCTTGATTCCCGATCCAAGCCACCTCAACTCCATTGGAAATCAATTCGTTGGCAAGATCTTGATTCAAATCTGCATCCAAATCGCGTCCATGATTAAAAATCGCAACTGAAGTTGGTTGACTTGAAATCTCGATTGGACCATGACGAAACACTCCCGCACTCATTCCTTCTGCTGGAACTTTTGCTGCTTCCTTTAAGATGAGGGCCGCAGCACTAGCTGAAATCGCGGCGTCACCACGTCCGAGTAATTGAATCGTTCGGTCAACCCCAAATTTCGAAAATTCTTGAATGCTTCGATCATGATTGTCCAAATATCGCCTTACCTCATCCCCCGTGCGCTCTAGCTTTGACATGACCGTCAGACGATTTTTTGATATTTCTCCTGCGACTATCCGGGCAACTAAAACCGAATTGAGATAACTCTTCGTGCTTACCGTTGCTTCATCACCAGAGTTCAATTCGATGAGTGTGTTTGCTCGATTTGCAAGAGCGCTACGCACATTATTTGTTACTCCGACGACATAGATTTCTTTGGAAATTCGATCAATTATTTGAAGAGTTTCGCCACTTTCCCCTGATTGCGATGTTAACCACAGCATGGTTCCAGGAGTGATAATTTCGGGCAGTAGTGTGAGTAGTTGACTCGAATCAACCCACCAGACCGAAACCCCAGCTTTTATTAGTGCTGTATAGATTGGGTAAGTAGTGAAATGACTGCTGCCCATTCCACTGATAATGACTCTGCTTGCCGAGAACAGTTCGGGCAAAGGAGCAATTGAATTCTTTGATGAGGCATATCCGAGAAATCGCTCAATGGCTTCAGGTTGATCCTGCACATTTTGCCTAAATGGCGTCAGGGGCGGATTATCTGTGTCACTTTGATTATTTACACTCATGTTGAGAAATCTAACAGTTTTTTTGTTAATTGCAAGGGCCAGTTCAGGGGTCTCGACTGTGAGCAGCGGGATTCCAGGGCGCGATGGAGGGGTGGGGTTTGCCTAATGCCTCCCCAAGGTTTTCCCCGAGCCCAATGAGCCGGAATGGCTCAAGGTCCTACTGAACTAGCAGTCTTGCTTCAGACTAATCCGAAATCTGAAAGTAGAGAAATACACCATCTATCGATGGCCAATACACATCACCTTTGGCAAGGGCGCCGCTGATTGCCACTCCATTTTGTGCTTAGGTAAAGAAGAGTCGCCCTATAAGCCGGAGACGACATTGTTACGCGTGAGGTCACGCTCAAAAAATGTAATTGCCCTCATTATTGCCCCCAAAGAATGAGCAAGTTCTGCAATCAATTACTTAATGACTTGAGCTAGAGAAGTTCAAGAGAATAACTCCCGCAATAATAA
>JBIILL010000060.1:0-7554 GCA_044232665.1 Candidatus Planktophila sp.
CTCGCCATACCAACCAATAGCAGAAGCCGAAATAAACACCTGTGGCTTCAGCTCTGCAACAGCGTTAGCAATAGCAGTTGTACCAAGCAATCTGGAATTTAAGATTTCGCTCTTGTATTTTTTGTTCCAACGCTTATCGCCAACACCGACGCCAGCTAAGTGAATAATTGCATCCACACCGCGAAGTGGCTCAAGGTTTACAAAGCCGGTTTGTGGATCCCATTGCACTTCATCTGCTGCCACTGGCGCACGACGGACAAGACGTTGAACAGTGTGACCTTCACTCTTTAAGTGACCAGCAAGTGCGGTTCCAATAAGACCTGAGGCACCCGTGATTGCAATGCGTTGTGGAACCGACATAGCTGGCTTACAGTCCTAGATCTGACTCGAAAGCGCCACCTTCAAGGCGTTCTTTAAGGGTTACTAGGAATCGCGCTGCATCTGCGCCATCTACGACACGGTGATCATATGAAAGTCCTAGGTAAACCATGGAACGAATAGCAATTGTTTCTCCGCCATCTTCACCACGCACAACCATTGGGCGCTTAACAACTGCTCCTAAGCCAAGGATTGCGACCTGAGGTTGGTTAATAATTGGAGTGTCAAACAACGCTCCGCGACTTCCGGTGTTGGTCAGCGTAAAGGTTCCGCCACCTAATTCATTAGGAGTTACCTTGTTATCGCGTGTGCGAGCCGCAAGATCTGCAATCTTTCGCGCTATGCCACCGATGTTTAGATCACCAGCATTTGCGATCACCGGAACCAGCAATCCTCGCTCAGTGTCAACAGCAATAGCTAGATGTTCTGCGCCGTGATAAGTGATCTCGTCATCCTCAACGGAAGAGTTAAGAACAGGGTGTTGCTTGAGTGCTTCACATACTGCAACTGCAAAGAATGGAAGGAATGAGAGTTTCACACCTTCGCGCTCTTCAAAACTTGCCTTTGAACGATCACGCAAACGTGCAATCTTTGTAACATCTACTTCAATAACAGTTGTCAATTGGGCACTGACCTGTAGTGATTCAACCATTCTTACCGCGATAACCTTGCGAAGACGAGACATCTTCACCTTAGTTCCACGAAGTGGTGAAACAGAAACTGCTGCCGCCTTAGTTGTAGTTGGCGCAGATGCAACAGGTGCTGGCGCAGATGCAACAGGTGCTGCAGGACGAGCAAGTGCTTCGACATCTTCACGGCGAATTCTTCCGCCGATTCCTGTGCCAGTAACTTGCGCAAGATTGACGCCAAGTTCTGTTGCGAGTTTGCGAACTAGAGGAGTGACATATGCATCTGCTGGTTGTGACACTGGTGCAGATTGAATCGGTGCAGGTGCAGCAACTGGTGCAGCAGCAACTGGTGCCGGTGTTGCAACTACAGGTGCAGGAGGTGGCGTTACAGGTGCTGCAACAACTGGTGCAGGGGTTGCAACTGCGCCGTTAGCGGCACCGATTAATCCAAGACGTGCACCGACTGGAACAGTTGTATCAATTGCCACATCAATAGCAAGAAGAGTTCCCGCAACGGGTGAAGGAATCTCGGTATCAACCTTGTCAGTTGAAACTTCTAGGAGCGCTTCATCAACTGCAACTGAGTCACCAATATTTTTTAACCAACGAGTAACTGTTCCTTCAGAAACACTCTCACCGAGAGCAGGCATTGTGATAACTGTTCCTGCGCCAGATGGTGCGGGAACAGCAGGTGCAGCTGGTGGAGTTACAGGTGCAGCAGCAACTGGTGCTGGTGTTGCAACTACAGGTGCGGAAACGGGTGCAGCTGCGGCAGCACCGTCGGCGATAATCGCAAGTTCTGCTCCTACTGGAACTGTTTGATCTATTTGCACAATAATCTTTTGAAGCGTTCCTGCAACGGGTGAAGGAATCTCGGTATCAACCTTGTCAGTGGAAACTTCTAGAAGTGGCTCATCAACATTTACATGATCACCTTCGGCTTTTAACCAACGAGTGACTGTGCCTTCGCTAACGCTTTCGCCAAGTGCTGGCATCGTTACTGAAAATGTCATCTGTTTTCTCCTTGGTTATCCGTGTGCATGAAGCGGTTTGCCTGCAAGAGCCATATGAGCTTCGCCCATTGCCTCAGACAGTGTTGGGTGTGCATGGATCAAAGGAGCCACATCACTTGCACGTGCCTCCCAGTTATAGATTAATTCTGCTTCAGCCAATAATTCGCCAACTCGTGCGCCAACCATGTGGATTCCTAGAATTGGTCCATCTTTTTGAGCAATGAGTTTGATAGATCCTGCGGTATTAAGAATCTGTGCTTTACCGTTACCGGCTAAATCATATGAAAGTTCAACAACATCATGCCCGCGCTTTTTTGCCTCAGCTGTAGTTAAACCGACTGATGCAACCTCTGGATCTGAGTATGTAACGCGTGGAATGCCATCGTAATTAATTGCGCGAGGATTTAAGCCTGCAATTTCTTCTGCAACCAAAATGCCCTCTGCAAAGCCAACGTGAGCTAGCTGCAACGTAGGGATCAAGTCACCAACAGCCCAGATTCCTGGAACGTTAGTGCGGCACTTGTCATCAACTAAAACATATCCGCGATCCATTGAAATGCCCTGTTCTTCATAGCCGAGGTTGGCAGAAACTGGACCACGGCCAACAGAAACCATCAAGAGCTCGGCGTCAAAAGTTTTGCCATCTTCCAGTGTGACGGTAACGCCCTTTTTGGTCTTAACTGCAGATTGGAATCGCACACCTAATTCGAAGTTAATCCCACGCTTGCGGAATGCTCGCTCTAGTTGCTTGCTCGAGGACTCATCTTCTAGTGCGATCAAATGTGGCAAGCCTTCGATGATCGTTACCTCAGAACCAAATGATTTCCATACTGAGGCGAACTCACAGCCGATAACTCCGCCACCTAAAACTATGACGCTCTTTGGGACATAGTTCAACTTTGTTCCGTGATCTGAGGTAATGATTTTGTCACCATCAATTTCAAGTCCTGGCAAAGTCTTTGCATAGGATCCTGTTGCAAGAATTATGTTCTTGCCCGTGTAACGGGTTCCGTCTACTTCAACGGTATCTTTTGCTACTAACTTTCCGTGACCTTCAATAAAGGTAACACCACGAGACTTAACTAATCCTGACAATCCTTTATACAACTTATTGATCACGCCATCTTTGTAAGAATTAACGCCGTCCATGTCGATGCCATTAAAAGTTGATTTAACTCCAAAGTGCGCACCATCTCGCGCACCATCTGCGATTTCAGCTGAGTGAAGAAGAGCCTTGGTTGGAATGCAACCACGGTGCAAACAGGTGCCGCCGACTTTGTCTGCTTCGATCAGGGCTACGGAGAGACCCAATTGCGAGCCGCGTAATGCTGCGGCATAACCCCCGCTGCCACCACCAAGGATGACAAGATCAAATTGAGACAATGAACAGCTCCTCTCAAGGGCCCATGCGGGCTATGTGCCTATCTTGCCTCAAAGAGGCTCAAACCTCTAAATGCTCAGGGGCAGATTTACGCTTGTTCGGCCAATGTCACAAGTGATCTCAGGGCTATGCCTGTGCCACCAACTGGGGTGTAGCCATGGGGCTTTGCCTCGTTGTATGCAGGTCCTGCAATATCAAGGTGAAGCCATGGAAGATCAGGGTTTACAAAATCTTTCAAGAAAAGACCGGCAACCAACATGCCACCCATGCGATCTCCGATGTTTGCAAGGTCTGCAACTGGCGAATCCAATGATGCACGGAGCTCTTCTGGCAAAGGCATAGGCCAGAACTGTTCTCCGCACTGAGCTGCAACAGCTAAGAAGTCATCGCTGAACTCTTGGTTATTTGTCATGACCGCACTTGTGCGAGTTCCAAGTGCTATGACTTGAGCGCCCGTCAATGTCGCAACATCGATAATTCCATCTAATTTGTTCTTTGAACTCTGTGCCTTCATCAATCCATCGGCCAAAACAAGTCGACCTTCAGCATCAGGGTTAAGGACTTCAACAGTCTTGCCACCAAAGATTGTGATGATGTCAGATGGACGAGTCGCTGTATCACTTGGCATGTTTTCAGCAAGTGGTGCCCATGACTCGATTGCAACATTTAACTTTAACTCTGCGATTGCAATAACTGCTGCGCTCACAGCTGCAGCGCCACTCATGTCAGATTTCATAGCTTCCATACCGGCTGCAGGCTTTAGCGCAAGACCACCGGTGTCAAAAGTAATTCCTTTACCAACGAAGGCATAGCGCTTTGCAGCTTTGCCTTTAGGTGTGTAAGAGATGTGTAGCAAACGTGGCGGGTTAGCAGATCCTTGACCAACACCAATAATTCCACCAAAGCCTTGTGTCTTAAGTTGCTTCTCATCCCAAATCTGAATCTTTAGACCAGACTTTACGCCGCCTGCAGATTTAACTACTGCAGACAACTTCTTTGTAAATGAATCTGGAGTTAAGTGGCTTGGGGGAGTATTGATGAGGTCGCGTACTAGGTATGTGTACTTTGCAATGACCGCTGCTCGAACTACCGATGCCTTTGCCTCGGCAGATGATGCCAACTTTGAGTGCACGGTGATGGTTTTCAAAGGAGCTTTGTGATCATCCTTAGTTGAGCCACGAAACTCTGTGAATGAATATGCACCAAGGGCTGCGCCTTCTGCAACTGCAGCAACTTCGGCCAAGCTCTTTGCAGGCAGTGAAAATGTCGCCGCAGAGTTTCCTGCCAAGGCGCGGGATGCGCTACCTGCCGCTCTGCGCAAAGTTTCATGCGTGTAGGTGGAGGATTTCTTTCCAAGACCTGTAAAAACCAAAAGGCGAACATGGGAACCTGGAAGTTTTGTTATCTCATCGGCCTTTCCCATGGCACCCATATCGACCAACTGCGAAAGAATTGTCTTGGTGTCGATGGCCATATCGCCGGCTTCGATAGCGATGCCACCCTTTGAATTTGTTGAGGTAAGTCCTAAAACCAAAACCTCATCTTTTACGACGCCATCAGAAATCTTAAGTGTGCTCATAAGAGGAAGCCTAATAGATGTATTGGTAGGTTTGCACAATGAAGACATCGCCCCTCAATCAAAAGCATCTAGATCTCAATGCCAAGATGGCTGATTTTGGTGGATGGTTGATGCCGATTGAGTATCCAGGGGCAGGGGTATTGGCTGAGCATGCTGCTGTGCGCGAGCGTGTGGGTATCTTTGATGTCTCCCACTTGGGTAAGGCCTCAGTTAGAGGCGAAGGCGCACTTGATTTCTTGAATCAATGCCTCACAAATGATCTGACAAAGATTGCAGATGGTTCTGCTCAATACACCTTGCTGTGCACGCCACAAGGTGGCGTCATCGATGACCTGATCGCTTATCGAAATAGCGATACAGATTTCTTCCTTGTCCCAAACGCCTCTAACACCACCGATGTTGTTGCTGTTTTACAAAAGCAAGCACCAGCAGGAGTCACAGTGACAAACCTGCATATTGATTACGCCGTATTAGCAGTGCAGGGACCACTAGCCCCAAAGGTGCTAGAAGCACTCGGAATTAATACAGATATTGATTACATGGCATTTGCACATGTATCTATTGCTGGCGCAGATGTAATTTTGTGTCGCACTGGATATACAGGCGAACTTGGCTACGAATTACTGCCACACGCAAAAGATGCAGTCGCTGTTTGGGATGCACTCGTAAAGGCAATTGCGCCCCTTGATGGATTGATCTGTGGCCTCGGAGCTCGCGACACATTACGAACTGAGATGGGCTATCCCTTGCATGGACATGAGCTCTCTCTTGTCATTTCTCCAGTTGAAGCAAGTGCGTCATGGGCCGTTGGCTGGAAGAAGGAATCCTTTATTGGATCAGATGTTTTGCTTTCACAAAAGAATGGTTCAGTTGAGCGCAAGAGTGTGGCAATCAAATCACTAGATCGCGGCATCCCGCGAGCAGGTATGAGTGTGAAAAACTCTCAAGGTGAAGTAGTTGGCGAAGTAACAAGCGGAACCTTCTCGCCATCTCTCAAACACGGTATTGCTTTGGCTTTAGTATCAAAGGAAGTTGCCGTAGGTGACCAACTTGTTGTTGATGTGAGAGGCCGCGAATCACAAGCTGAAGTTGTCAAACTCCCTTTTGTTACTTCACACGTTCGCTAAAAACTACCGGAGTTGAAAAAGCTGCCCGTGTATATGTGCGGCGAAGTGCCGAAAGAACTGATGGTCCAGTAAAACCAATTAATACACAGGTAAAAATCGCTCTTGGGATGTCCCAGGCCATCGCACTTGCAAAATGAAATGTGATGAAGCGGCTTAAGTTCTCAGAGATTGAGCCGCCGGGAATGTAGGAAAGTTGAGTATTGCTACCTAACGCCCATGGCCAGAACTGCAGATCCATGAGGATTCCAAATGCTCCCGCGGCCAATGCACCAAATGCGAGCAGCAATGCGATTTCACTCTTACCGGCAACTCTCTTTGGCAACAATCCTGCAGCCATCCCGATCCATGCAGCAGCAAACATTTGGTAGCCCAGCCAAGGTCCAAGACCACCTGTTAGTAATGCCGATGCAAACATAGAGATGATGCCTAAAAGAAAACCAAATGATGCTCCAAATACACGCGCACTTAAAATCAGGACAAACCACATGGGTTCGATTCCAACAGCACCTGCTCCCAGTGGTCTGAGCGCAGCAATAAGAGCTGCTAATACACCAAGCAATGCAACTGACTTTGCATCTAACCCAGCTGAGGAAATTTCAAATATAACTAAGACAATAGCTGCAAAAATTGCAATCCAAAAGAAGAGTTGTGTTCTTGGAAGATCTTGACCTGAGTAGAAAAATGGCCATACAAAGCCTGCAATACTAAATATTGATGCGATGGCAAGAACGAATGTGTTTTTGGAATTGAACTTTACTATTCCCTGAGTCAGCATCATTGGTGGGCTTCAATCGCCGCTACAACATCAGAAACCTTTAACCAGGGCTGAGGTGACATCACCTTGGAAACTTGTGGCGCAAATGCCGGAGATGAGAGAAGAACATCAAGTGTTGTTCCGTCAGCAACAATGTCTCCATCTGCAAGGAAGAGCACTCGGGTAGCCAATTCAGCTACTAACTCAACATCATGAGTAGCAAGAACTACACACTTATTAGTTGCTCGAGCAAACTCAATCAGAATTCTTGTTAGCTCTTTCTTTGCTTGATAATCAAGACCACGAGTTGGTTCATCAAGAATCAACACAGCTGGATTCGACGACAAAACAATACTTAGGGCAAGGCCCAATCTTTGCCCTTCAGACAAATCACGTGGGTGAGTGGTGGCAGATACTCCAGGAACTAACTGCTGCAATATTTGAGCAGTAGTTCCATTAGGTATTTGGTTATCTTTATCTGCTTGTTCACACTCAATCTGCACACTTTGCCCATATAGAAGATCACTTGGCTCTTGTGGAATGAAACCAATCGAGATTCTGCGCTCATTGCCTTTGAGGGTTTGCGGGTTAGATCCAGAGACATCAACAGACCCAGAGCTTAGATCCGAAATACCTGCAAGGGACTTTAGAAGTGAACTCTTACCCGCTCCATTTCGTCCCATGATCGCGACG
>JBIILL010000061.1:0-7491 GCA_044232665.1 Candidatus Planktophila sp.
ACCAAGGACCGCTGCGGTAAAGGCGCTAATTCCTAAGAAGAAACCGACTTTAAAGGATGTGTTTTCATATACCAAAATGTAGAAAAACGCTGCAGCACCTGCCATAAGGCCACCTGCAAAGAAGGTAACTGTGATAACTCGATTGATATTAACGCCCATCAAAGTGGAAGTACTTTCATCCATTGATACTGCGCGAATTCCCTTACCAAGACGAGACTTGGTAATGAAGCGCTCTAAGGCAAACATCATTAAGCCCGCTGCGATAATAACAATGACTTTGTCATTGCGAATATCTGCGCCGGCATAGCTAAACAAAAATGTCTTTTCCATGATGCGCGGAAACTCGCGTGGCAAGGAATCTGTGATGATTCGGAAAAACTCAACTAGTGAAATTGAAACTCCAATTGCAGAAATTAAGGTTGCAAGCTTTGTGGCTCCGCGCTGACGCAGTCGACGATAAGCGACAATTTCTACAAGAACGGCGGTAATGGCAGAGGCCAACATCGCAACTGCTAAACAAACAATAAGAGTCAAAATCATCGAAACACCGGTACGAGGGTCATCTTCGACTTTTACGCCCATGATTCCTGATGCAGCAACGAGTGCAGCAAAGGTTCCGATCATAAATACTTCAGAATGAGCAAAATTAATGAGACGTAATACACCGTATACCAATGTGTATCCGAGTGAGATAAGCGCATAAATCGCGCCAAGTGCTAAACCATCAAAACTCAAACCCCAAAATGCATCCCTCAGGAGTGCAAAATCCATTACTCACCTCTACTTTAAAGGGTCAGAGTGGGTGGGTTTCCCCACCCACTCTGACCGTACTTACAAGTTTCGCCTAAGCGAATTATGCCTTGATTGCTCCAAGAAGAACGATCTTTCCGTTCTTGATTACGAAGCCGTTTACATCTGCACCAGATACTTCTCCGTCAGCATCAAACTTAAGAACCTTTGACAGACCCTTTGATGACTGAGTTGAGACGTACTTGTTGATCGATGCACGATCGCTGTTTCCAGCCTTGATTGCCTCAAGGAAGAAGTTAGCTGCATCGTATGACTCTGTTGTGTAAACACCAGGAGTCCAACCAGCCTTAACCATTTCTGCAGCAAGCTTTGGAGATGCTGTTTCCATTGGGATAGCTGGTGCTGAAAGTAGAACACCTTCTGCAGCCTTACGTGCAAGCTTTACGAACTGAGCGTCAAGAGTTCCATCGCCTGAAGCGAAGACAATCTTTGAACCTGAGTCACGTAGCTGCTTTACGAATACTGCTGCTTGTGAGAAGTAACCTGAATAGATCACTGCTGTTGCCTTTGACTTCTTGATCTTCGCAATTGTTGCTGTGAAGTCAGTTGTACCTGTTGGTGTTACATCCTTACCAACAACGCGGCCTGCAAGTGTGATATCTACAGTCTTCTGAAGTCCAACTGCGTAGTCTGATGCATCGTTAACCAAGAACACCTTAGCGTTCTTAACATTTTGTGTAACCAAACGTGCAAGAGCTGGACCCTGGTAATCATCTGTCAACACTGCGCGGTGGAAAATTGACTTTCCGAATGATGGAAGTGTTGGGTTTGTTGCTGATGGTGTGATGATTGGTAGACCTGCAGATAGGTAAACAGGTAGTGAAACCTTTGATGCGCCTGAGTAAGCAGGACCAACTAGTGCAACTACGCACTCTTCAGCTGCAACCTTAGGTGCGATTGGACCAGCAACTGCTGGATCTCCTTGGTCATCTACTTCGTAAACAACTGGATCAACATTTGCTGACTTGTTTGCTGCAAGGAAACGCTTTAGTGCGAACTTCACACCGTTAAGCTCGTTGATTCCTAGTGCTGCTTCTGGTCCTGTTAGTGGACCCTGGTATGCAATCTTTAGCTTGCTTGAGCAAGCAGCTGATGCTGACGGAGCGAATGCAACGAATGATGATGTTGCGATTGCTACAGCAGCTACAACCGCGAGAACGCGATTCTTCTTCATATGTAGTGCCTTTCCTGTTCTTGTGTCCCGGGACAGGGAGACGGAAAGAGTAATGGAGTAGGTAAGGGTTAGACAAGGCAGATTCCCGCTTGGATTGTCTCGGTTTCGTTATAAAGTGGGATTTTCGGTATCAAACAATGAGACAGCCCAGATGACTATTTATCTGGGACCGCGTTGGGATTAATGACCGCCTCGGCCACATCCTTCATCGAAAGTCGCCGATCCATGGCAGCTCTTTGAATCCATGAAAACGCCTCTGGCTCTGAAAGATTAAGGGCTTTCATCAAAATTCCCTTTGCACGATCAATCAATTTTCGCGTTTCAAGTCGATCATGAAGATCTGCAACTTCATCAGCTAAAGATCTCATTTGCAGATGCCTACTGATTGCAATTTCGATAGCTGGCATTAAGTCCCCGATCGTGAAGGGCTTAACAACGTATGCCATTACTCCTGCATCACGTGCACGATCAACTAACTCTTTTTGTGAAAAAGCGGTCAGCATTAAAACTGGTGCTATTTGAATTATTCTCTCTGCAGCGGTTATGCCATCAAGAATTGGCATCTTCACATCAAGGATTGCAAGATCAGGTTTATGTTCTATTGCCAGATCAATTGCTTCTTGACCATTAGTTGCTTGAGCAACGACTTCATATCCGGCACCTTGTAACATTTCGACAAGGTCCATCCGAATTAACGCTTCATCTTCTGCCACAAGGATTCGAACACTCATGTTCAATTCATCCCTTCACAAATTACTTCTAGAGTGCCCCGAGTCGGACTTGAACCGACACTGTGCAGTGTTTGAGACTGCCCTCTCTACCGTTGGAGTACCGAGGCTTAATCAAGGGCAATCTTAGCGGTAAGCAGCAACCACTCCACCAACAGCATCTCCTACGCGGTGAACGCGCATTGCATTGGTTGAACCAGGAATTCCTGGAGGTGAACCGGCAACAATTACTACATTTTCACCAACTTTGGCGCGACCTGATTCAATAAGAAGAGTATCTGCCTGCTTCACCATCTCATCGGTGTGCTTAACCATCGGAGTGATCTCTGGTTCTACTCCCCATGACAGTGCAAGACGGTTATATGTGCCAACCTCTGGGGTGAAGGCAAGAATTGGAATAGGCGAACGCAAGCGAGCCATTCGGCGAGCAGAATCTCCTGATTGAGTAAAGGTAACTAAGTACTTTGCACCAACAATTGAACCTACTTCAGCAGCTGCGCGCGTAATGGCGCCACCCTTTGTCTTTGGTGTTGTGCGAAGTGGGCGAATCATTTCAAATCCGCCTTCTTCTGTACGCGCAATTATGCGTGCCATTGTCGCAACAGCTTCTATTGCAAAGGCACCAACAGATGTTTCACCTGAGAGCATCAACGCATCTGCTCCATCTAGAACAGCGTTTGCACAATCTGTTGCCTCTGCTCTAGTTGGAGAAGAGTTAGTAATCATTGAGTCAAGCATCTGCGTTGCAACAATCACCGGCTTAGCCGCCTCACGTGCAAGTTCAATACAGCGCTTTTGAACTAATGGGACATCTTCAATAGGCAGCTCAACACCTAGATCACCACGGGCAACCATGATGCCATCAAACGCTGCAACGATCTCTTCAAGATTTTCAACCGCCTGTGGCTTTTCAATCTTTGCAATCACTGGAATGCGAATTCCAACCTCATCCATGATTGCATGAACATCATCAACATCAGCTGCGTTTCGAACAAATGAAAGTGCGATGAAATCCGCACCGGCACGTAGACCCCAACGCAAATCCTCTTTGTCTTTTTCAGAAAGTGCTGGAACAGAAACAGCAACACCAGGCAAGTTAATACCCTTGTTGTTACTTACAGCCCCTGGCTGAATAACTTTTGTAACTACATCGTTTCCCTTAACTTCAACAACTTCAACAGTTACTTTTCCATCATCGATCAGGATGCGATCTCCTGGCTTACAATCTCCCGGCAAACCTTTGTAGGTAGTGCCAACGCGATCTTTGGTGCCTTGAACTTCATCAACGGTGATTGTAAAAATATCTCCGCGCTCTAATTCATGTGGACCATTTGCAAAACGAGCAAGACGAATCTTTGGACCTTGCAGGTCAACAAGGATTGCAACAGGTGTCCCTGATTCCTTTGCTGCCGCGCGCACGCGATCTAGACGCATTTGATGCTCGTCATACCCACCATGTGAAAGGTTAAGTCGAGCCATATTCATGCCTGCCTCGATGAGCTCCTTAACTTTTTCAGGAGATTCAACTGCTGGACCCATCGTGCAAACAATCTTGGCTCTACGCATGCATCAACCTTAAACCATCAGTGGACGGTCAGTTGGCGCTATCGGCACAGGAAGTTGAGTACGCCCCGTGAGATATCTATCAACCTCTGCAGCTGTACTTCGTCCTTCAGCAATTGCCCATACGATCAAAGATTGACCACGTCCAGCATCACCAGCAACGAACACACCCTCCTCTGTTGATTGGAAATTCTTATCGCGCTTGATCATGCCACGATCATCTAGCTCTACTTCAAGTTGTGTCAGCAATGGAGATTTTTCAGGTCCTGTAAATCCCATAGCCATGAAAACAAAATCACACTTGATTTCTTTTTCTGATCCTGCAACGGGTACGAATTTTCCATCCTTAAACTCAGTTTCAACAATCTTAATTGAACGAAGATTTCCATTCTCATCGCCCAAGAACTCTTCTGTGCTCACAGCAAATACTCGATTGTCATTTTCTTCGTGCGCACTAGAAACTCGATAAATCATTGGGTATGTCGGCCAAGGCTGTCCTGCTGGTCGCTCTTCTGTTGGACGAGGCATGATTTCAAGTTGAGTAATACTTGCAGCGCCTTGACGAATAGAAGTACCCAAACAATCTGCGCCGGTATCGCCGCCACCAAGAATTACAACATGCTTACCAGCAACATTGATGTCAGGATTTTCAATCTCACCAAGTGCCTGCTTATTACCCCATGGCAAGAACTCCATAGCTTGGTAAATGCCTTTGTACTCACGGCCCTTGATAGGAAGATCTCTCCACTGCGTTGCACCGACCGCCAACACGATCGCGTCATACTTCTTACGCAAATCTGAACCAGTTAACTCCACGCCAACATCAACACCTGGGCGAAAACGAGTTCCCTCTTTTTCCATTTGTTCTAAGCGGCGATCAAGAATGTTCTTTTCCATTTTAAATTCTGGGATTCCATAGCGAAGTAGTCCGCCGATTTTGTCGGCACGATCATAAACAGCAACGGTATGGCCGGCACGTGTTAACTGCTGCGCTGCAGCAAGTCCTGCTGGTCCTGAACCAATGACTGCCACAGTCTTGCCAGTTAAGCGATCTGGTGCCATTGGCTTCACATTGCCAGCTTCAAATGCTTCTTCGATTGTGCGCAGCTCAATCTGTTTGATCGTTACTGCGTCACGATTGATAGCAACAACACACGCTGTCTCACATGGTGCTGGGCATAGACGCCCAGTGAACTCTGGGAAGTTGTTAGTTGCGTGTAAGCGATCAACAGCCTCTTCTTTATCGCCGCGCCAGATCAAGTCATTCCACTCTGGAATCAAGTTCCCTAGCGGGCAACCGTTGTGACAGAAAGGAATGCCGCAATCCATGCAACGTCCAGCCTGCTTTTGTAGATGTTCAAAACTTTGTGGTTCATATACTTCGCGCCAGTCTTGGATGCGAACATCAACGGGTCTGCGAGTTGGAACTTCGCGCGGAGTTGTCATAAATCCCTTTGGATCAGCCATTAGCTGCAACCTCCATCACTAGTGCATCTGCTGGTAGACCTTCGCGGACCGCTCGTTCCATTGCTGCAAGCACACGTGCATAGTCACGCGGCATGATTAATGAAATTCGACCCACACTGTTTTGCCAATCCTTTAAGAGTACTGAAGCAATTTCAGATCCTGTTTCAGCAACGTAAGAAGAAAGATGTCCCTTAAGAATCTCTTTTTGATCATCCGGAACAGCTAGAACATCAACCATGTCAGCATTTACATTTGCTGTGTCGAGATCTAGAACAAATGCTCGTCCACCAGACATACCTGCTGCAATATTGCGACCCGTGCGACCTAGAACAACAACTGTTCCACCCGTCATGTATTCACAACCGTGATCGCCAATGCCTTCAACAATTGCTAGTGCGCCAGAGTTTCTAACACAGAAACGTTCACCAACTACGCCTCGAATAAAGATTTCACCAGCTGTTGCGCCGTAACCAATAACATTTCCAGCAATGACGTTGTCTTCAGACTTGAATGATGCTTTTTCATCTGGGCGTACGATTACTCGACCACCAGATATTCCCTTACCGACATAGTCATTTGAATCGCCATACAAACGAATTGTTAGACCCTTCGGAATAAAAGCACCGAGAGACTGTCCCGCAGAGCCATGTAATGTCACATCGATAGTTCCTTCTGGAAGACCTTCTGCGCCATATTTGCGAGTTATCTCTGCACCAAGCATGGTTCCCACTGTGCGATTAACGTTGCGTACAGGTAAATCAATTCGCACCGCTTCGCCACTTGCAAGCGCACCTTCAGAAAGTTTGATCAAAGTGTTATCTAACGCAGCATCTAATCCGTGATCTTGTTTGATTGTGCTGTGCAGTGGACTATCAACATCTGGGCGAACCAATAGTGGCTCAAGGTTTAATCCTGCCGCCTTCCAGTGTTCAACAGCCTTCCGTGTATCAAGAGACTCAACATGGCCAACAGCCTCAAGAAGTGTGCGATATCCAAGCTGTGCCAAGATTTCGCGAACCTCTTCTGCGATGTATTCAAAGAATGTCTCAACGAACTCAGGCTTGCCAGTAAAGTTTTTACGAAGCTCTGGGTTTTGTGTTGCCACTCCAACAGGACAGGTATCTAAATGACACACGCGCATCATGATGCAACCAGAAACAACAAGTGGCGCAGTTGCAAATCCATACTCTTCAGCACCTAGCAGCGCCGCAATGACAACATCTCGTCCAGTTTTTAGCTGACCATCCGTCTGAACAACAATTCGATCGCGCAAACCATTAAGTAGCAATGTCTGCTGAGTTTCTGCAAGACCTAACTCCCAAGGCGCACCTGCATGCTTGAGCGATGTAAGAGGTGATGCACCAGTTCCACCATCATGGCCTGAAATCAAAACAACATCTGCGTGTGCTTTAGAAACACCAGCTGCAACTGTTCCAACACCAACTTCTGCCACCAACTTCACGTGAACACGAGCATTCTTATTCGCGTTCTTAAGATCGTGAATGAGTTGTGCAAGATCTTCAATTGAGTAAATATCGTGATGCGGAGGTGGGGAAATCAAACCAACGCCGGGTGTTGAGTAACGCGCTTTTGCGATCCATGGATAGACCTTGTTGCCAGGTAGCTGACCACCTTCACCTGGTTTTGCACCTTGTGAGATCTTGATCTGAATGTCATCACTGTTGACCAAGTAATTACTGTTGACGCCGAATCGGCCAGATGCAACCTGCTTGATTGCAGAACGCTTTG
>JBIILL010000062.1:0-7453 GCA_044232665.1 Candidatus Planktophila sp.
TACAAACAAGAGAATGAGAGAAGCCGGAACCGTTATCAGGAGTGATTCTGGGCGAACCCACCAACCCAAGAGCGTGCCTGCCAATAAAGACAAAATGGCGGAAGATCCAGGAAGTTTGATACGCAGTTGGTACTCCTGGGCTCGCTCGACATCATCAACAAGTGTCTTTACTGAAGCACCTGAATTAACAACATTTGAGAGAGATATGGAACGACCAACTAGTTTCCTATAAAGAGCTACTCGCAAATCAGTCAAGCTCTCAAAAACGGCTTTGTGACTAACTAATCGTTCTCCATATCTAGCAACCGAACGGAATATTCCAAAGAAGCGAACCGCAACGATTGAGACACCAAGTGTCAAAATCGGCGGGTGTGAGGACGCCATCGTTATTAGCCAGCCGCTTGAAACAGTTAATCCAATACCGCCGATAAATGCGAAGGCACCCAATAGGTATGCGATAAACATCATGATGTTGCCACAAAGCTTTGTTGAGAATCATCTGCGCGGATAATTGAAACATCGTGCGTTATACAGATAACCACAGCACCTGAAGTTGCATAACCACGCAACGTTTTCATTACCTTGTCCGCACTCTCAGAATCTAGATCTGCAGTTGGCTCATCAGCGATCAAAACCTGCGGGCGAGAGATTAGGGCTCTAGCAACCGCAATCTTTCGAATCTGGCCACCTGATGCTGCGTTAGAACTTTCACCGACTGCGCCTAATTGAGTTTCTAATCCATCCGGCAAGTCATTAACTTCCAAGCCGCATCGTGCAAGCATTTTAATAATGGCAGCATCATCGATTGTGGGAGTTATTAACTGAAATTGCTGGCGCAGGGATCCATGTGCCAACTGCGGCTGCTGCGGAACCCAGCCAATCGTTTTAAACCAAGAACTCTTCATCGAGCCATCTAGCGCGTGAGCTTGTCCATTTCTCCGAACAATCACGCCGGCGTCATTATGAATTCCTAAAAGATTAAGGGCGAAGGTGCTTTTACCAATTCCAGATTCACCCACAATGAAATGCAGCTCTCCAGAGTTGATTGTTTGTGCCGCAATCGAACAAGGTGAGCGACCAGTGATATGCAAACCCCACTGATTCCAGGAGATTGAATCAACCAAGGAAAAGTTAACATCTTGCTGCACTGGAATTTGGTTCTGATCAACCTGCAGATTCGTTAACTGCTCAAGTGCTTCGGTGCCATCTGCGGAAGCGTGAAATAGTGATGCTGCGTTACGAAGTGGGAAGTAAACCTCTGGGGCGAGGATTAGAACTGCAAGAGAGGTTGTAAATCCCATTTTTGAATCGACTAGGCGCAGACCAACTGAGACAGCAATCAAAGCCACAGAAATAGTTGCACACAGCTCTAGGGCCAGAGCCGAAAGAAATGAAATCTTTAGCACCTTCATTGTCTCTTGGGTGTATCGCTCCCCCATTTCTTCAATCCGCTGCCCCTGTGACTTATGGCGTCCAAAGATTTTTAGTGTTACAAATCCGCGCAATGAGTCCTCAAAGTAAGCAGACAACGAGCCGAGAGTGCGCCACTTTTTGCTTACGGTTTCGGCTGTGTATTTACCGATCAACGCACCGAAAATAGGAATAAGGGGCAATGTAAAGACTGCGATAAATCCTGAAAGCGGGTCCAAGAAAAACAATGTAGCAATTACGACAAATGGAGTAATTGAAGCAAATAGTAGTTGAGGTAAGAATCTTCCTAGATAGATATCTAAAGAGTTCAGACCCTTCACCAACAAGGTGCTAATTATTGATGGCGGAACATGGGCATAGGTAGCTAACGCAGATGTAACTTCAGATCGAATCTCTTGCTTAACTGCAACTGCTTGTCTAGAACACCAAAACTCAAATCCGGATTGAAAGATAGCCCGAAAGGCCCACAGGCCTGCCAACAAACCAATAAGTGAAATTGCCGAACTATCTAAGTTAATGATAGCAACTATTACCCGAGCTAGAACAAGTGAGCTTACAACAATAATGGCTGACCAAATGCTTGCACCGATTACTGATACAAAGAAAAGTCTGCGGCTACCGCCCCTTTGGAGAAGTAGCCGCAGATTGGTCGATTTCACTTATGCAGGGTATGGCTTACAACATCTAAAACACCAAGTTCTGGGTTAGAGATTTGAGAGGCACTGACACGCTTACGGAACACCCAATAAGTCCAACCTTGGTAAACAAGAACTATTGGAGTCATAACCAGAGCAACCACTGTCATCACCTTGAGTGTGTAATCGGTGCTAGATGCGTTTGTAATTGTTAGGTCAAACTGCGAACCCAAAGAACTAGGCATAACGCGTGGATATAGGGCGAAAAACAGAGTTGAAACAAAGGTTGCAATCGTTGCCGCAGAGAAAATGAATGACCATCCCTCTCGACGCTTGAGATTGGCAAACATTCCAGCCACCCATAGGAGTGCAACCAATGTGGAGAGAATCAAGACCGTTGTGTTGAGCTCTGGCATCATCAAATTAGTCCACACCAGGAATGAGACTGCAGCAACAGCTGCAACTACCCCTGAAAGCTTGGCTATTTCATGGGCCTTATCTCTAATAGAACCAGTTGTCTTGAGTGATAGGAATACAGCACCGTGTGTGAGGAATACTGTCAAAGTCACGACACCACCGAGTAATGCATATGGATTTAGGAGGTTGAAGAATCCACCTACATATTCAAGTGATCCACTTTCAGCTCTCTCGATCGGAACTCCGCGAACAATGTTTGCAAATGCAACGCCCCACAAAAGCGCAGGGATGGTGCTGGTGATGAGGATCGCGATATCCCATCGTTGTCTCCATTGTGCCTTTCCATACTTACTGCGATATTCAAAGGAAACACCGCGCACAATAAGTGAGACAAGGATAAGAAATAACGGTAAGTAGAAGCCACTAAACAAAGTCGCATACCACTCTGGGAAGGCTGCAAAAGTTGCACCTCCAGCAACAAGTAACCACACCTCGTTGCCATCCCACACAGGTCCAAGTGTCGTCAGAACAGCACGACGATCAGCTTCATTTTTTGAAACAAAGCGCAGAAGCATGCCAACTCCGAAGTCGAAACCTTCAAGGATGAAGTATCCAACCCATAGAACTGCAATGAGCAAAAACCATGTTGTTTGAAAAGTCATTTCCATAGTCCTTTCTTAGTAGGCCATCACTAGTTGTTTGTCTTCAGAACCACCAAGCTGAGGATCTTCGTAATCGAACTCTTCTGCCGGACCGTTCTTAATAACTTTCAATGTGAGTCCAATTTCAATGAAGGCAAGGACTCCGTATAGCAAGGTGAAGACGATCATCGTGAACAAGACCGCTCCTGCTGACACAACTGCACTCACTCCATCTGCTGTCTTGATTAATCCAAATACAGCCCACGGTTGACGTGCCGTTTCTGTAAAGATCCAACCAAAGGAAATCGACAGAAGCGGAATAAAGGGAAGTGAATACATAGCTGGAGCGAACCACTTGCCTTTAGGTGTTGCCCCTCGGCGCAAACCCCACATTGCAAGCAGTACAAAGAGCAGCCCTAAGAATCCAAAGCCAATCATTAAGCGGAAAGACCAATACGCAAGAGGCACATTAGGTGTGTAATCACCAGCACCAAATTGAGCATCGTACTTGGCTTCTAGATCATTAACTCCTTCAACGACGCCGTTAAAGTTTCCGGTCGACATAAAGGAGAGCATCGAAGGAACGCCAATCTGAAATACCGATCTAGAGCCATCTAAAGTTCCAATTGTTAATAATGAGAATGGTGCATTTGCCTGAGTGTCGTAGAGAGCCTCAGCTGCTGCCATCTTCATAGGTTGTTGTTCGGTCATGACACGTGAAGTTATGTCTCCAGTTACAAATACCAAAACAAAACTGACCAGCATTGTTATTGCACCCAATTTAAAGGTTGAGCGTGCTAGAAGTTCATCCTTCTTTTTTATGATGAGGTAGGCAGAGATTCCTGCCATGAATGCTCCGCCAGCAAATGCTGCAGATGGAATTGTGTGTAGAAATTCTGTTACGGCAGTTTTTTGTGTGAGCACAGCTTTTATGTCAACGAGTTCTGCGCGACCTTTTTCTGCATTTATTACATAACCCACTGGATGTTGCATCCAGGCGTTTGCAGCCAAAATGAAATAGGCAGAAAGAACCGTGCCAGTTGCAGCTAGCCAAATACTCGCAAGGTGTAACTTCTTTGGCAGTCGATCCCAACCAAAAATCCACAATCCTAAGAATGTGCTTTCTAAGAAGAATGCAAGCAACCCTTCAATTGCAAGTGGTGCGCCAAAGATGTCACCAACGAATCGGCTATAGGAAGACCAGTTCATTCCAAACTGAAACTCCTGCACAATTCCGGTTACAACACCGATAGCAAAGTTAATGAGGAATAGTTTTCCGAAAAATTTAGTCGCACGTAGATACTGCAGTTTCTCGGTGCGATACCAAGCAGTTTGTAGGCCTGCGACAAGAAATCCCAAACCGATTGTGATTGGTACAAAGAGGAAGTGATAAACAGTTGTGATGGCGAACTGCCATCTGGCTAGATCTAAGGAATTCATAGAACTCGCGCTCCAATTCTGGGCCGCTCTACCGGCTCACAGCCAATCTTGCGCTTGAACAGATGTGGGCACATCGAAGAATCCATGGGCTACCCCTCATGTTGCCTAACTCACGCCCACGCTGGATCCACGCTCAGCGGTGATTGGCTTCCTCCCCCGCCTACGGGGTACCCTTACGCTCTGTTCCCATTGGAACGAGATCAATAGAAAAGTTAAAAGGAGTACCGCTGTGGCAGCAACATGCGATATCTGTGCCAAAGGGCCCAGCTTCGGAAACAATGTCTCTCACTCACAGGTGAAGACCCGTCGTCGTTGGAATCCAAACATTCAGCGCGTTCGCACCCTTGTTGGTGGAACACCAAAGCGTCAAAACGTTTGTACTTCATGCCTCAAGGCTGGAAAAGTAACTCGCTAGTTTTACCTAACAGTTAATTGAAATGGCGCCAGGTATCTGGCGCTTTTTTCATTTCTGCTCCAAGAACACCACTACCTTCGACAACTGTTCCAACGCAGAAACCATCTAAGCCAATTCCTGTTGCAAGAAAGACATGATCCTCGCCGCCTGCGAATATCCATTGCCACACATCAAAATCCTGGCTATCGGCTAACTCTTTCAATGTAAGAAACTCTGGGTGCTGAGCAATTAATCCTTGGTCAAACTTCAAAGCAACCCCTGAAGCATTAGCCAACTGATTAGCTTGAATAATTAGTGCATCGCTCACATCACACATCGAATGTGCCCGATTATTTGAAAACTGAATAGCAGAAACATAATCAACAGTTGGTGCGCTGTATTCAGAAATTGCATGAACGGCTAGGTCATCATCTAGCTCTTTTTCGATTATTGAAAGACCAGCAGCAGACCAGCCAGGCAAGGATGAGATATATATTGAATCCCCGACCTGCGCACCAGAGCGTGTAATTGGAGTATCAACTTCGCCAATTGCTGTCATAGATATAACTATGCACGGCCCCTTGGCCAAATCACCACCCACGACAAATGCACCACAACTGTTTGCCTCGTGTGCAATGCCTTCTGCCAATTCTTCGATCCACTCCATGCTCTCTTGGCCAGTAAGGGTTACTGCAGCTACTAGGTACTTGGGAGAACCACCCATCGCATACACATCTGCCAAGTTTGCCGCGGTGATCTTGCGGCCAATTTCAAAGGCACTGCTCCACTTAGTTAAAAAATGCGTGCCTTCAACCGCCATGTCCGTTGTGATAACAGTTCGATCAGTTGTTGTAACAACTGCAGCGTCATCACCAATTCCTATTTCGACCCCACGATGAGTAGCGCCAAATATGCGCGTTAAAGCCTCAATCACGCCCGCCTCATCGAAGTTCATAGCACCTAGCCTAATCGACTAGAGAGTAAGGCAGGTTCTGCGGTAGCGTTTGAGCCTCGACCAGAAAGGACCTCACATGTCAGTACAAGCTTTCATTCTGATTCAAACTGAAGTTGGCAAGGCATCAGGAGTTGCAGATGCAGTTGCAAAGATCCCTGGCGTAACACTGTCAGAAGGTGTCACTGGTCCTTACGATGTAATCATGCGCGCAGAAGCATCTAGCATGGAAGATTTTGGTCGACTTGTACTCTCAAAGGTTCAGGGTGTGCCAGGCATTACTCGCACATTAACCTGTCCTGTAACACACCTTAGTTAAGAAGAGAGCGCAGTATCTATAAGCGCTGAAATCAACTCTGTGTAAGAAACACCAGTTGCCTGCCACAATTTTGGGTAGACAGAAGTACCCGTAAATCCAGGCATGGTGTTGACTTCATTAATAATTATTTCGCCATCGCTTGTGTAGAAAAAGTCGCAACGAGCCAGACCAGAACATCCCAACACATGAAATGCTGCAACAGCAAGGCGTCGAATCTCATCTGCATCCGTTGCTGGAATATCAGCAGGAATTCTTACCGTGGTTGCATCATCTAAATACTTTGCCTCAAAATCATAGAATTCAAATTTCGGGTTAACAATAATTTCCCCAACAATGGATGCCTCAACTTTGCCATCTCGTTCCAGTACAGCACACTCAATCTCTCGACCCTTAATTGCAGTTTCAATTAAAACTTTAGTGTCATAGGAAAGCGCATCCTCAATAGCTGCCTTTAAATCGGCAGAGCTCTTAACTTTATGAGTACCACGACTAGAACCACCACTTGCTGGTTTTACAAATACTGGATAACTCAAAGAATCAGTTGCGCTCTGCCAATCCTGCGCATTTACCGCGACCCCATCTGCAACCTTCATCCCGCTAGACGCAAATAGAAGCTTTGCAACAGCCTTATCCATCGCCTGTGCCGATGCACTCACACCACTACCCACGTAAGCCAACTCGGCTTCATCAAGTAAGTTCTGGATCTTTCCATCTTCGCCAAATTCACCGTGCAGAACAGGGAATACGCAGTCAATATCTAGCAACTGTCCATCGATTGAAAATCCTGACTCACTCAATTCAATATGTCGCCCGTTGTCTTCAATTACTGGCATCTGCTTATTTACGATCTCTAGCTGGTAATCAATAGGGAGTTCAACCCAAGTACCTGACTTAGTAATTCCTACTAACAATGGCTCAAATCGTTGCCTATCTAAACCCTTGAGCACTCCCCCTGCAGATACACAAGAAACCTCGTGTTCGCTGCTCGGGCCACCGCAAATAATTGCAATTACTTGCTTGCTCATCGAATAAAGTTTTCAGCTTTGGTAGTTATTTCCATTAAACGATCTAACGCCTGTGTAGGTGTAATTGACCCTGACACCACATCTGCAACAGCCTCAATAACCGGCACTTCCACACCAACGCGGTGCGCAATCTCAAGAATCGCACTAGATGATGCAACACCTTCAACGGTCTTTGCTACCTCTGTTCGAGCAACATCCA